>JAAFHW010000011.1:2992-48111 GCA_013298525.1 Flavobacteriia bacterium | reverse complement strand
TGTAATGGAAATACTATTCCTTCAACAGTATTTTCAACAAATAATTTAGTTGGAACTTCAACCTATTCTTGGACAAATTCTAATATCGCTATTGGATTAGCAGCAAATGGAAACGGAGCAATTCCGAGTTTTATTGCAAGTAACACTACCTCAACAGTAATAACTTCAACTATAACAGTTACACCGACTTTCACCTATCAGGGAGTAAATTGTACAGGACCTAATCAAATTTTTACAATAAAAGTTAACCCTAGTCCAATTGCGACTATTTCTGGAACAACTAGTGTATGTTTAAATGCAACTAATCCTCAAATAACTTTCACAGGATCGTTTGGAAATGCGCCTTATACTTTTACCTATAATTTAAATGGCGGAGCCAATCAAACAATTACAACTACATCGGGAAATAGTGTCTCAATAAATGCACCTACAAATGTAGTCGGGACATTCACTTACAATTTAGTTAATATCCAAGATTCTAATGCTACTTCTTGTGTAAATACCCTTACACAATCAGCAATTATTACCGTAAATAATGCGCCAAATATCGATGCGCAACCATCACCAAGTCAAAGTATTTGCGTAGGCGGAACAATAGCAAATCCTTTATCAGTTACCTTTCTTAACGGAACTGGAACTGCAAGTTACCAATGGTATTCCAATACTACCAATTCAAATTCAGGTGGAACTTTAATTTCTGGAGAAACGAATGCAACTTATGCTCCATCAGCTTTCAATACAGCAGGAACATTTTATTATTATGTAGTAATAAGTTTTACTGGAAATGGTTGCGGAAATATTTCAAGCGCTGTAGCAAGTATCGATGTACTTCCTGATCCTGTGTTATCAACACAGCCCTTAGCATCACAAACACTTTGTCAAAACGAAACACCAACAACTTTAACAGTTACTCCAAGTGGTGGTATTGGAACTTTCAACTACCAATGGTTCAGTACAACAACTGCAGCAACAACCGGAGGTATTGCAGTTGGAACAAATGCTTCGAGTTTTACTCCTCCAACAAATGCGGTTGGAACGTTTTATTACTATTGTGAAATCACACAAACTGGTATTGGATGTTCGGTTACAAGTAATTCAGCAACAGTAATAGTAAATTCTTCACCAACAATTGTAAACCAACCCATTTCAAGTACGGTTTGCCAAAACGGAACACCAACAACTTTGTCATATACCTATAACAACGGAGTTGGAACTCCAACCTATGAATGGTATTCGAATACAACTATTTCAAATATAGGAGGAACTGTAATCCCAGGCGAAACAAGTGCTACATTTAATCCACCTTCAAATACCATTGGAACTTTTTATTATTATGGAATTATTACATTTCCATCTTTAGTTGGAAGTTGTTCTAGCGTATCGACAAATGTTGCCGTTGTAAGTATAAATCCACAAAGTACAATTGACACGCAACCATTATCAACACAGAACATTTGCGTAGGCGGAACAATTGCAAACCCATTATCTGTTACCTATTTAAACGGAACTGGAACTCCAAGTTACCAATGGTATTCAAATACAAATAATTCAACAACTGGCGGAACTCCTGTAGGAACAAATTCACCAACCTATTTACCTCCAGTTTTTAATTCTGCAGGAACATTTTATTATTATGTAGTCATAAGTTTCACAGGAAATGGTTGCGGAAATGTGAATAGTGATGTGGCAAATGTCGTAGTTCTTCCAGATCCAATTGTTTCAACTCAGCCAATTGCATCTCAAACGCTTTGTCAAAATGCAACTCCTAATACATTACAAGTAACCGCAACTGGTGGTATTGGAACATTTAATTATCAGTGGTATTCTAATAGTTCAAATTCAAATTCTGGTGGCACAATCTTAATTGGAGAGACGAATGCAACATTTACGCCACCAACACTAAACAATGGAACGGTTTACTATTATTGTGAAATTACCCAACCTAATGGAATTGGGTGTAATGTTACAAGCGCAACTTCAGAAATAAATGTAAATTTAGCACCTGCAATTTCTACAAATCCAGTTTCTGAAACGGTTTGTTTAGGCGCTACAATAACACCTTTATCGGTAAATTATATAAACGGTGTTGGAACACCAACTTATCAATGGTACAGTAATACTACCAATTCCAATAATGGCGGTTTGGCTATCTTAAATGAAACTAATGCATCATTTTCACCACCAGCTTCTTTATCTGGAACATTTTATTACTATTGTGTGATTACTTTTCCATCTTTAAATGGTGGTTGCGAAATAATTACATCTTCAGCTGCAACAATTATTATTAATCAAATTCCAGTAATTTCATCTCAGAATCAAACCATTTGTAGTGGTGCAACATTTACAATAATTCCAGTTACCACTTTATCTGATATTGTACCTATCGGAACATTATACACTTGGTCGGCTCCAATAATAAATCCTGTTGGTACAATTACTGGATCATCAGCACAACCAGTAGGTCAAACTGAAATTAGTCAAACGTTGATAAACACTTCAACTGCACCAGCAACTGCAACTTATACAATAACACCAATATCTGGAAATTGTGTTGGGGCTACTTTTACAATCACAATTACTATAAATCCAGCTATGAATCCAAATGCTGTGGTAACAAATAGTACTTGTTTCGGAATTAATAATGGTAGTATAACAACCAACACAACTGGCGGAATTCCGTTTACAACTGGAGTGCCATACACGATTCAATGGACTGGACCAAATGGTTTTTCATCATCAAATGCAAATATTTCTAATTTAGTACCTGGAACTTATAATCTATCGATTACAGATGCAGGTGGCTGTCCAATTGCTAATTCATATACAATAACAGAGCCTTCAGATATAGTATTATCAACAGATTCAAATACCAGCATTACTTGTTTTGGAAGTAATAATGGATCTATTGCTATTTCAGTTATTGGTGGAACAGGAGCCTATTCATATTCTTGGACACAAAATAATATTCCGTATGCAACAACCGAAGATATTTCAAATTTAAGTCCAGCAACATATGTTGTAACAGTTTCTGATGTCAATAATTGCGGACCAAAAACAGCCACTTTTGTCATTACAGAACCACCTTTGTTGCAAGTAAATTTGGTAAGTCAAACCAATATTAATTGTTATGGTTTTTCAACTGGCGCCATAAATAGTTCTGTTATTGGAGGAACTCCAATAGAGATAACTCCGGGTGTTTTTGATTATAATTATTCTTGGACAGGTCCAAATGGTTATACAAGCTCCAATCAAAATATCTCAAACCTAATTGCAGGAAACTATAATCTGACAGTAACAGATGCTCAAGGATGCGTAGATACCTTATCAGTAACCTTAACACAATCATCAGAAATTATAATTAATGCTACAACAACCCCAATTGTTTGTTATGGCGATAATAACGCAACTATTGCTGTTACATTATCTGGCGGTAATGCTCCTTATCAGGTGCAATGGAGTAATTTAGCAGTTGGATTAAATCAAAATAATCTTTCTCCAGGAAATTATACAATTACTGTTACCGATGCTCTCGGCTGTCAAAAATCTTCAACCATAAACATTCCAAGTCCACCATTATTTGACGTAAGTCCAGTTGCGACTAACATCTCTTGTTTTGGTGCCAATGACGGAAGTATTGTTTTAAACTTTGTTGGAGGAATAGCACCAGTTAATTTAGTTTGGAGTGATGGAAGTACAGCAGGAACAACAAGGAATAATCTTGGACCAGGAACCTATTCAGTTATTATTACAGATTCCAAACCATGTACTATTACAAGAACCTTTACAATTTTAGAACCTCAACTTTTAGTCTTGTCAGCAAATACTATTAATGCCCTAGATTGTAATAATGCTAATTCAGGACAAATAAATCTTTTGGTTTCAGGAGGTACGCCACCATTTTCATATCTATGGAATAATGGTGCAACAACTGAAGATTTGAATAGCATTCCAGCAGGAAATTACCAAGTTACAGTAACTGATGCAAGAGGTTGTGTAAAAACAGCTCAATATTCAATTACTAGACCTAATCCATTGGTTTTATCGGTAAACACTACAACCAATGCTACTTGTAGCACTTTTACAGTGACTCAAGATTTTACTGCAGTAGCTTCTGGAGGAGTTCCTCCATACACTTATAATTGGTCAAGCGGAACTGTTTCTGGAACTAATAATCAGTCGATGACAACGACAACAAATGGACTTGTTACACTTACAGTCACAGACGCAATTGGTTGCTCTACAAATTATTCACTAAATGTTGCTATACCTACTTTAGGAAATCCTTCATTTAATGCAAATTCAATAGGTTACACTTCCTATGGGATTTATTCAATTTTGGATCCAATTCAATTTACTAGTGTAATAATTGGAGATTATATTTCTGTACTTTGGGATTTTGGTGATGGAACATTTTCAAATGAAGTAAATCCAATTCATACTTATTCTTCACCAAACGATTATGTAGTCACTCAAACGGTTACTTATCCTTTCGGATGTGTTTACAGTCAAATTATAACTTTGAAAGTTGAAAAAGGATATTTGCTTGTTGTACCAACTGCGTTCACACCAACAAATAATGATGGCATCAATGACACCTTTAGACCAGTAACTAAAGGATTAAAAAATGTTCGTCTTGATATTTACGATACTTGGGGGTCATTAATTTACTCCGAAGTTGGAGAAGTTTTGGTAGGATGGAATGGTAAAATAAAAGAAGTAAGTTCTGAAAATGGAAATTACTATGCTAAAGTTAGTGGTGAAACTTTCTATGGAACTATCATAAATGAAAATCAAACTTTTGTACTAATAAAATAAACACGAAATGAAAATCAATTTAAATTATGTTTTGTTTATTGTACTGAGTTTTTTCACTCTTCAAAGCAATGCTCAAGACCCAATATTTACTCAATTTACCTTAATGCCTGAAACCTTAAATCCAGGATTTACAGGTTTTCAATACAATTGGAGAGCTGGACTTCTTCATAGAAGGCAATGGCCCGACGGCAATAGAGTGGTTGATACAGACTTTGGTTTTGTAAACAAAATGGTAGGTGAGCACGCAGCAGTTGGAATGACAATTTTAAACAATAGAGAGGCATTTACTAATTATAATTTTCTTCAAGTAAATATGGCCTATTCCTATAAAGTTGAAATCGACTATAGATGGAGTTTTAGACCTGGACTTGAGGTAGGCTATGGCAGAAAAAGTTACAACTTCAAAAATTTATTGCTAGAAGATCAAATAAATATCAATACTGGAGCAATTAGTAATAGTAGCGTAGATTTAGGAGTATTAAATCAAAAGGATAATATCAATTTTTTTGATGTTTCTGCTGGTTTTGTAATTGATAATCAAGATGGTTGGTTTGGATTAAGTGTCAAACATCTTACTCGACCTAATATTTCTTTTTTAAACGATAATCATGTACCTCTGGATTTATTTTTGTCACTTCACGCTGGATATGCATTTGATATGGATGGAACACCATCTGGTTTATTTCCTGAAGAAACAAAATTATTATTTAATGCTAATTACATGAGACAATCACAGTTTAATCGATTGGATATTGGAACGGCATTAAAATTTGAAGCATTAACAATTGGAGCTAATGTAGCAACTAATCCTGAGGGTAAAAGCAAAAACAGTCATTTAATTACTTCAATCAATCCTTATATTTCTGTTCACTTTAGTGATTTTAACTTTGGGTATTCATATGATTTTAGTACCTCCAAAATCGGAAGAACACAAGGAATACATGAGCTTTCTTTAACATGGCAATTGCGTTTTTGCGAATCTTGCGTAGCCAAAGTTAACAAATACTACGACTACAATAAGTAATCGAAAATCTTATTATTTAAACTATTTAATTTTTAAAAAAAGAGTATTCCTTACGGGAAACCGTAAAGAATACTCTTTTATTGGTTTTAAGTTTGAAAAATTATTTTAAAATAAGATTTCATTTATGAGAACAATATGTATAATATGCGCTGCTATTGCTTTGATAGCTTGCTTTGACATGCCAATAGGCTACTATACTTTTTTAAGAATAGCAATTACAATCGGAGCCATTTTGGTGCTATTCAAAGAGGTTCAAAAAGACGTAAATCTTTATGGAATAATTTTCATTTGTTTAGTAATTCTCTTCAATCCTATAATCCCTATTTATCTCTATAAAAAATCAATTTGGATGCCCATAGACATCTTTACCGGATTTATGTTTTTGATATATGGCTTTAAAGAAAAAAACACATAAATATAGAATAGCATGTCAAAATACCCAATAAACGCCACAAACATCCTTGCTGTAGGATATGACGAAGTCAACCAAGTTTTAGAAATAGAGTTCAGACTCAATGTAATTCACCACTATTTTGAAGTGCCACTAGACGAATTTGTGGCTTTTATGAAAGCCGATGACATCGAAGAATTTTATTTCAATTTCATACAGTACAAATACCATTATGATGTTTTTTGAATTTTTTTTACCGTTTTACGGGAAACCGTAAAGAATAGAAATTTTATGGTTTTATGTTTGGGAATTATAAACACTAAAACTTTAAAACCATGAAAAAACTACTTTTTGTTTTTGTCGCTTTAACATTATTGTCACCAAAGGAAGTCAAAGCTCAAAACAATAGTGCTGGAGTTGTTACAGCAGTTGCAGCAGCAGGAATTATTGCAGGAGCTATATTGTCCTCGGAAGATATGAAAGAAAGAGCAGAATTAAAAGCTACACAATGGATTTTAGCAAATCATCCAGAAATAACAACTTTTAATTTAGAGACACTTGATTTTGTCGGTAAAAAAGCTAAAGACATGTCATCCACAACGGTTATTTCTTTCAAACTTCAAGAGTTTACACCAAAAGCAAACCCAGTTCTTGATGGTAAAAAATATATTCTTTTTTGCTTTACCAGCTATGGTTGGATTAATGATCAAGGGATTGATTTTAGTAAAGTCGATTGGCATTTAATTGATAGTACAGAATGGATGAATATGATGGTAGCCTACACAAAGGTAGCCTCAGAAGAAAAAGACGAAAAAATCCTAAGAGAAAAATTAACTGCTGGAACAATAGATAATAAAGGAATTAAAGTTAAAGGTAAAATAGAAATTCCTTTTTACAAATTAGATGGAGATAGTTATTTAGTAACCGAATATTCTAATGACATGAAATTTATCTACAATGAAAAATCACTTTGCATTTTTTTAAAAAAGACAGGAGATTTAGTACAAATGAGAAGGCAAACCATTATTGACACGCACTTATTTTTATTTCCTTAAAACTTACAATAATTTAAAAATCTAAACTAATTATGAAAAAATATCTATTAATACTAATCACAATTTTATCAGTAATATCATGTTCAAAAAAGCCAGGAAAATTAACTGGAAATGTTTACTGGAAATATAATAATTATGTTGGAAACAAACCAGACGCAGGTGCGAAAATCTTGCTTTTTGCAGTTGAGAAAAAACAAAAAGATTCGATTTTTGAAACAACTACAGATGTAAATGGTAATTATACAATTAATGACATACCACCAGCAAAGTATTTATTGGTAATTCAATCTGAAAATACAACAGATTCTCCTAAAGAACATCTGGACAACTTAAGAAATTACTCTACAGAAATTAAACAATTATTTGGATTTGATTTAAACAAATACGCATCAATTCTACAGGAAATTGATAATGATTATAAAAAGTATGAAGAAATTTTAACTGATAATGATTACACTAAATATGGAGGAATTTCAAATAAAATTGATGAGTACGAGAAATATCAAAAAAGTATTGATGAAAAGTCTGCGAACTTGATAGATAAACTTCCAAAAGAATTGAAAATTAAATTTGGACTTTATACTGGTTATAGTAAATCACTTGAATTCACAAACATTGAAATTAAAGAAGAGAAAACAATAAACCAAAATACAGATTTTGGTACAACTTATATGTAAAATAATCTCGAGATTTTTTATCTGTAACATCAAATAGAATCGATAGGATTAAAAAAAATATTTTCATAGAGATTTATTAAATAATTCTCCACTTTACGGTTTCCCGTAAAATACTGAATTTTAATGTGTTTAAGTTTGAACTCTAAAACAAAGAAACATGGAACTAAACAACCAACTAAAGTCTTTAGCTGATAAAATACATCAACTAAAAGACAAAATTGAAACCGAAGAATCTACAAAACATGCGTTTGTTCTTCCGTTTATTAATATTCTTGGTTACGACACTTTTAATCCAACAGAAGTTGTACCAGAATTCACAGCCGACTTAGGGCTTAAAAAAGGAGAAAAAGTAGATTATGCAATCATTCAAAATAATGAGCCAATACTAATTATTGAATGTAAAAACTGGAAAGAAAACCTATCCGTTCATGGTTCTCAATTGTTTCGATACTTCCATGTAACCAAAACTAGATTTGCTCTTTTAACTAATGGAATTCAATATCAATTTTTCACCGATTTAGATGAAAAAAATAAAATGGATCCAAAACCATTTTTAGAATTTGATATCACCAATTTAAAAGACAATGTGGTAAATGAAATCGCAAAGTTTCACAAATCAAGTTTCGATGTAAATAATATAGTTACCAACGCTAGTTCACTCAAATACATCAAAGAAATAAGAAAGCAAATCAATGAAGAATTAACTTCTCCATCGAATGAATTTGTAAAATTATTTGCAAGTAAAGTATACACAGGTAGGTTGACGGAAAAAGTAATGGATGAATTCAAAGACCTTGTTCACAAAGGATTTAATCAATTCATAAGTGAAAAAATTAATGACCGATTAAATGCTGCCATCAATAAAGAAGCCCAAAATCAAATGGAGGATTTACCTGAAACTATTGAAGATGAAAGCAAAATAAACACTAGTGAAGAAGAACTTGAAGCTTTCAGAATTGTAGTTGCTATTCTTAGAAGAAAACTACCTACTAACAGAATAGTATGTCGTGATACGCAATCTTATTTCGGAATTCTCCTTGACGACAACAACCGCAAACCGTTATGCAGATTACACCTCAACGGTTCTAAAAAATACATTGGTTTATTCAATGACAACAAAAACGAAAGCAAACAACCGCTGAATAGTATCGATGATATTTATTTGTTTGAGAAGGAGTTGTTGGAGACTGTTGGACTTTATGAAGTAGAGTAAAATAAATTAACATTTGAAAATAAAAATAATGATAAAAAAAATACTGTTATATACACTTTGTTTATTAATAATAAACAGTTGCTCTTTGAATAAAAGTGAATTATTTGAAGAGACTGACTTTTTTGTAGAATCGCTCAACACAACTTATGAAAGTTATGGTATACTTGGAGTCTCAGAATACTCTAAGACAACATCTGATGGATTATACACAATAACACCAATGGGAAGATTAATTAATATTAAAATTCAAAAAGTTGTTGAAAACTCAGAATATGAAGAATTAAAACAGGAATTAAAAGACCATTATAAAAACAATATAAAAGTTAATGATGTCTATATATGTCAAGCTGGAACAATTATGATTGATTGTAGAAATTAATAATAACATGTCATTCAAAACTTCATGTCTTACAACAACACTAACCCCAAACGCCTTAAAATATTTAAATTCAATTAATCAAAAATTATAGATTATAAATAAACTAATTCAAAATAGTATAAAATATGTCAAGATGTACAGCACCAGTTCATGGGCATCGCACAGCAAGTGCAAGAGAAAACTGCCCTGCATGCGGCGGAAGAGGTAGCTATCGTGGTTACAATTCTTATCAGTCTTATTCTTCTCCTGCTTATTCACCTTATAGTAGTTCAGTTAGTAGTAGCAGTAGTACTGGACAATCTAGAACTAAAGCCCGTTGGTCCTCAGTTGGTTCTTCTATTCTTTATACACCAGCTGAAATTCGCACACTTACACCTGTGCGAGAAAATATTGAGAAACGTTCTGATTTACCAGACTTAAGAGATGTTTTTCTTTGTCATGCTTGGGATGACCGCAAAGATTCTGCTAAAGAATTACATGATTTATTAGAATCAAAAGGTATTTCTGTATGGTTTAGTGAGAAAGATGTTTTGTTAGGATCCTCGTTACTTCGCGAAATAGATAAAGGATTAGCAAAATCTCGTGTAGGTATTGTATTGGTTACTCCTTCTTTTCTTAAACGAGTTAAAGGTGAAGGAATAGCAGATAAAGAACTTTCAGCTCTCTTAGCTCGAGATTTACTTGTGCCGATAGTACATAATACAACCTTTGATGATTTACGTGAAGTAAGCCCTTTACTTGGCTCTCGAAGTGGCTTAAATACTATAGAAGACTCAATGGTTGATATTGCTGATAAGTTAGCAGAATTGGTTACTTTGTAGATATTAAATGATATAATTTATTTGAAAAAATAACCTAACAAAATATAAGTTTTATGAAAAAAGTTTTATTAATTTTTACAATGATTTTCCTTTCTTGTAATTCTAAACCTGCAAAAACAGAAATTGAATTAACGGATATTGATACAACATCCTTTGTTGAACCAGTTATTGAATCTAAAAAAGACGAGAAGAAAGCAAAAGAATTATCACAATTCTTTAGAATTAAAAAAGATGAGTTTGAAAGTACAGAATGGATAATACCTAAAAGTGCACCAAATTATGCAAACTATGATGCGTTATATTGCTATTTCGCTATTAATGAAGATACACCAACTAATTTTAGATTTGTTTTTCACTATGTAAATGAAGATTGGCTTTTTATCGAAAATGCTAAATTTTCAATTGATGGTAAAGTGTTTGATTATTATCCTAGTGAAGTTAAAAGAGATAATGAAGGAGGTCAAATTTGGGAATGGTGGGATCAGCAGGTAACAAATAGTGACCTTAACTTAATTCGTGCAATAAGTGAATGTAAAACAGCAAAAATTAAACTGAATGGTAGTCAATATTATAAAGTAGTCAACATAACAGATAAACAAAAATTGAATATAAAGAGAAGTTTAGATTATTATGAATCGTTAGGAGGTACATTTGAATTGTAACTAAATTGATTCGAAAATTCAGGAGACTAAGCTGCACAAGACTAGCTAAGAATAAATGCGCAAAGATTTTAAAAAAACTTAACACTCTAACAGTTTTAGTCGCAATTCATCGAAAAATGAAGCGATTGGTTTATTTTAAAGTAGTTTTAAAAGAATGTTTATAAATTAACAAAATCAAAATAACAACATTTATCCATTAACTTAATGTTAGGATAAACTAAAGTTTATTTCATTCATATTCATATTGAATACGTTTTATCATCCAAATCGCTAAAATTCGTAACTAAACAAATATTTATGATAACAAGAATTGAAATTCGAAATGTAAAAGGAATTGGAACTACAACCGAAAATTGTAATTATAATTTTGAAATATCACCAAATAAACCAAATATACTTGTAGCTCCTAACGGTTTTGGAAAAAGTTCATTTTCAGTTGCATTCAAATCTCTTCAACCCGGAAAAATTGTATTAGAAAAAGAACACTGTTTTAAAAAAAGCGAACTAAATCTTCCATCTATAAGTATTACTTACGAAGAAAATGGTGCTATAAACACTCTATCTGCAAGCGAAGCAACCAACAATATAAAATCTGAATTTGACTATTTCGTGATCAACAATCAGATATTTGCAAAGGCAAAAAAAAATAATTTAGGTGGGTTTGTAGTTGCCACTGCTTCATTGGAAACGCCTCCAATAATATTAATCAATAACATTCCTGAATCAATTAATTTTGAGTATTCAATTACACATCACAGAGAAGTGTTTGGTCAGAATGGAAAAGTGCTAAAAAACATTTCTGCTCTTTTAACCAACGACAAAATGATTAAAGGTCTTGCTAATTACTATATATGTATAAACAGACTAAATACAGGTGTCAAAACACAAGAGAAATTAAATTCATTTATTAAAAGGGTTAATGAACAAGTTGGAAATGCCGAAACTGTTCTAGACTGGATTGAGAAAAATGAACTGGCAAATTTGGAAGAGATACCATATTTGAAAGACATTAAAAGTTATATTATTTCTCTGGATCTAAACTACACTAAAGTTGCGGATAGCTTTTTAACTGCGATACAATTAGCTAAAATGTTTCAAGAAAATGAAGCAAATTTTAAAGCAGCCATTTTGAGAAAAATCTTTAACTATGAAAGAGACCAATATGAAGCATTATTTGCTAGTTTTAATTCAAGTTGGCAAAATTTTAAACCTCTAGCAAAGGACAATAAGTTGATAGTCGAAATTCCAAAAACCGCATATATTTCAAATGGGCAAAGAGATGTTATGTGTTTTATTGCTTTGCTTAAAAAAGCAGAATTAAAACTAACAAAGTCAAAAGCTATTTTAATTATAGATGAAGTTTTTGATTATTTAGATGACGCAAACTTGATAGCGGTACAATATTATGTAACACAATTTATTCAAAAATTTCAATCGGAAGGACGCAAAATCTATCCTATGATTTTCACTCATTTAAATCCCTACTTTTTTAAAAATTTTGTATTTAGCAAACAAAAGGTGCATTTTTTAAATAGTAAAGCTGCAAAAATTAATGAGCATTTTAAAAAAATCCTTATAAATAGAGAAAATGTCTTAATTAAAGAAAATGTATCAAAATATCACCTTCATTACGAACCAATTCCAATAAATATTCGCCCAAATTTTGAATCTTTAAATCTTAAACCAACTTGGGGTAATTCACAAATTTTTGATGAATTTATCAGTGAAGAATTTACTAAATACAATAACAATGAAGAAATTTATGATCCATTTGCAGTTTGTTGTGCTGTAAGAAAGAAAATTGAAAAAAGCATTTACAATAAACTATTGACGGAAGAATTTAAGAATGAATTTTTAAATACTCACACAACACCAAATAAACTAAAGTATGCAGAAAATAAGGGTGTAGTTGTTCCTGAAATCTATTATCTACTTGGCATTATATATAATGACGGTATGCATTGGAAAGATAATGAGGTTAGTATTGCAAATAAATTAGAAAATTATACAATAAGGAAAATGATAGGTGAAATTTAAACTGAAACTGACAGCAGCTTTAAAGAAATTAGGGTTCTGCGGTTTAATTGAATGTTTGAATGTACTTTTTTTTAGTACTTAATCAAAAGATTCAGGCTTGTAAAGCCATATAGTGCGGATTTGTAATCAGTACTCAAAAGCAAAGTTAGTGAACCTGCTCCGTTATCTAGGATATCATCAAGCCTCAAGCCTACAAACGAGAGTTTATTTTTCATATATTAGCATTATGCAAAGCACAATCAAAAAGTAAATAAACTATATGACAAAAAAAGACGTTAAAACTAATCTTTTAAATCATTCAGATGCAAAAGTTAGATTATTAGGAGAATATTTAAAACGATACTTAAGTATTATTAGTAATGATGGTTTCACTGAAAAAATAAACATATATGATTTGTTTTGTGGTCAAGGTTTATATGACGATGGAGGAGAAGGAAGTCCAATTGTTACTTTAAGGCAAGTTAAAGAAACATATTATTCGTTGATTTCGAAGAAACCAAACAAATTGCCAAAAATAAACTGTCATTTCAATGATATTGACCAAAATAAAATAGAAATTTTAAGGAAATCGGTTAAAGATAAATCATTACATTACAATGATTTTGGTAACCTTGAATTGACATCTAATGATTATAAACAAGAAGTTGAAAGGCTAAAAAATCTAATAAAAACTTTTAAAAATCAAAAAGGATTTATATTCATTGATCCATATGGTTACAAAGATATAAAATCTGAACATATTAAAAGTTTAATGGATTGCAATAAAAAGACTGAAGTTCTGCTTTGGCTTCCTACGCAACATATGTATAGATTTGCAGAAAACGGAACACCAGAAGCATTATTAGATTTTATCGAGGAACTTACGCAATATAAAGAATGGAAAAAAACTGACAGCGTTTGGAAGTTTATTAACCAAATTAAGGATGGTTTTCAATCATATGTAGGTAATCAATATTTTGTAGATAATTTTTCAATTCAAAAAGAAGAAAATACAGTTTTTTGCTTGTATTTTTTTACTTCACATATAAAAGGTTTTGAGAAAATGTTAGAAGCAAAATGGGAAATTGATAGCGAACAAGGTCGTGGTTGGAAGTATTCAGGTAATGTTCCAGATTTATTTTCTGAAAACAAAACAAATGAATTGGAAGACAAACTAAAAATTTTCTTAAAAGAGAGCAGGAAATATAATGGTGATGTTTACGAGTTTACTTTAAGACAAGGATATTTGCCAACACACACAAAACAAATATTTGAAGAATGGCAAAAAGATAATATTTTAGATGTAATTTTATCAAATGGAGAAAAAGCACGAAAGAAATCATTTTATATCAAATACTTTAAATCAACTGACCAAGAAATAAAAAAAGTTTATTTTAGTCTTAAATAATATGGCACAATCAAGTATAGAATGGACAGAAATGACTTGGAACCCAACAACAGGTTGTTCCAAAATCTCAACAGGTTGTAAATTCTGCTATGCAGAAATTATGTCTAAAAGATTAAAAGCAATGGGTGTGGAAAAATATAAAGATAATTTTAAAGTTAGAACTCACGATGATGCTTTAAAAATTCCTTACACTTGGAAGCATTCAAAAGTTGTTTTTGTAAATTCAATGAGTGATTTATTTCATAAAGAAATACCTTTAGAATTCATTCAAAAAGTATTTAAAGTAATGAACGACAATCCACAACATGTTTTCCAAGTCTTAACTAAAAGAGCAGAAAGACTTCTAGAATTACACACAGAATTGAAATGGACTCATAATATCTGGATGGGTGTTTCAGTTGAAAATGCTAAAGAAAAACATAGAATTGACAATCTAAGACAAATTAATGCAAGAGTAAAGTTTTTATCATTAGAACCATTACTTGCACATATGGGCGAGATAGATTTAGAAAATATTGATTGGGTGATTGTTGGAGGAGAAAGTGGACACAAACCAAGACCAATGGACGCAGATTGGGTTTTAGATATTCAAGAACAATGTAAAGAAAAAAATGTTGCTTTTTTCTTTAAACAATGGGGTGGAAAAAACAAAAAAGCAAACGGTAGGATCCTAAATGGAAGAACTTATGACGAAATGCCTGAAATTGAACTTCAACATTCCGTATAAACCATCTCTACCGAGTTTTCTGACTTCAAACACCAAAGAAAAGAAGCCCTTAAAACTTTAATCCCCGATAGGACGGATTTGTAATCCGTGCCCACAAAAAGTCTAAATAAACCTCCTCGATTATATATCTAAATATATCAGAAAAAAATATTAAAGCTGTAATTTTTATATCGCAATAATTCAACTTTAGATACAATGAATTAAACAATTCAAAAAAAAACGAATGAATAGATTGGTTTTCTTTTTCCTTCTCCTAACCACAATTACCTTCTCCCAAGTAAAACTCCTATCCTGGAATGTAGAAAACCTTGGCAGCTCTAAATCAGACAGCACCATAGTTTTCATCGCCAACACTCTAAAAAACTATGATGTTGTGGCATTGCAAGAAGTAGTTGCAGGTGATGGTGGTGCGCAAGCAGTTGCCAAGTTAGCCGATGAACTTAATAGAAAAGGAGCAAAATGGGACTATGTTGTTAGTGATCCAACAAGTAGTAGTGCTTACAAAACAGAACGTTATGCTTTTCTATGGAAAACCGCCAAAGTCAAGAAAATCGGCAAAACGTGGTTAGAAAAAAAGTACCATCTAGAAATAGACAGAGAACCGTTTTATGCTACTTTTGAATACAACAAAAAGCAATTTACCCTAGTTAATTTTCACGCTATCACAAAAAGCAAACAACCCGAAACAGAAATAAAATATTTCAAGTTTTTGCCTGCACAATATCCAAATTTAAATTTGTTATTTGTAGGAGATTTTAATTGTCCGCAATCGCACACAGTGTTTAATCCATTAAAGAAAATGGGTTATGAAAGTGCTTTTCAAAATCAAAAAACATCCCTCAAAAAAGAATGTAAAGAAAATAATTGTCTCGCTTCAGAGTTTGATAATATTTGGTACAAATCATCTAAAATTGCACTTATAAAAGCTGAGGTACTTCATTTTTACAAAAATTTTGCTTCACTAAAAAAAGCAAGAGAAATCTCAGACCATATACCAATTGCAATAAATTTTTCTATGAATTAACTCAAATTACGGTTTCCCGTAAAATAATAAAAAACAGTAAAGATATTTTTGTAAAAGCAATAGTAAACTTAATACGTTACCTATGAAAACCATTACAAAAACAATTCTTTTAAGTTTTGCATTACTTCTATTAAATTGTAAAGAAAATCCAATAGAAAAGAAAAATGAAACTTCTATACAAAATGCCGTTGCTACAATAGAAGATACTAGTAATTATCATATAGACACAACGTATCAATATGAAAACAGAACAGGCACCTCTGGCAACTATAAATACAACTATGATGTGATAGGTTTTGATAGCAAAGGAAACGAAGTAACTGGTAACATTTCAATAGAAGGAAAAGAAGGAATTGGTTATTTATTTGATACAAATCAAAACAAAATAAAAGTTATTGTAGAATGGACAGGTCATGGAAAACTTAAAGCCATAGATATTCATAACAATCAATACGAACTTGAAGTAGAATAATACATTATATTTGTTTTACAAAATAAACATATCCTAATATGAAAAAAATAATTTTACTATTGAGTTTGTATTGTTTTAAATCTTTTAACGTAATAAAACAGGATGTTTACATTTGTGGTACAAATGGTGCTAAGAAATATCACCTAAAAGAAGATTGTAGAGGTCTAAATGCATGTAAGCATACAATAGTAAAAAAGACACTAAAAGAAGCTAAAGATTTAGGATTAGAACTTTGTGGTTGGGAAGATTGATTTTTTATAGATTTTGTTACAAAACAATAGTTAATCGTTACAAATTGCTATTAAATTCCTAATAAATCAATTCAAATTTATGCGCATTGATGCAAATTAATTTGCTTTTTTAATAGGTTGTACTATCAATTTTGTTTTTATTTTTTTGATAGCTTTTTTTGCGATTCAAATATTATAATTTCTTATAAGAATTTTCCAATTTACTAATAGTAGTTATTGATTTTTTATTCAAGGACAGGTATTGAAATTATCTAACGATTCAATAGAAAACAATACATTTTTACTATTACTTTTTCTATAGTTTTCTATGGATTGATTTGATAAATAAAATGTATTTGAAATCTATATTATTTCAATACAAAACAATACTTTTTTTCCATTGATTGAATAGATAACTCGCTTTTAGAAAAAGAAGTTTTAATAAGTTACTTCTTCTTTTTTGTTTTCTATGTAATGGTTAACAGATAGTAGTACAATACAAATAATAGCGGTTCCTATTAAGATGTTTTTTAATAATTTATTGTTGTGCTGCAGTTGTAAATTCTGCGCCTGTAGATTTTGATAACCTAGAGAGGTATCAATGATTTGTGTGTTTCTAAAATCTTTCATTTCGAATAATTTTTATTTGATTGTTTTTTAAAATAATTATTATAAATTCATAAATGCAATTTCTATTTATTCCTTCATGTTCCACAATATGATTAAAAACAAGGAAACTAAATCCTCTTCCCTCTAAATACATTTCATGCAATATCACTTCATCTTTTCCATCAAGTTCTTGTAACAGAATTCTATGATTTAAGTTTATCTTTTTATCAATAATAGCTCTTCTTTCTCTGAGATCGGTTGCAAGTTGATTATTATACTTTATCCTGTTTTCTGAGCTAGCAAAACGTTGCGTTTTTTTCTTTGGGAAAAACTCTTCACCTGTAAGTGGATCTGTTTTTTTCATTATCTAAATATTTATTTGTCAAATATATAAAAAATAATTACATTTACCCAGCGGAAAATTTTAAGAGATAAAATGAATAATAAAGACTCAAATAACAAATCAATATCCTATCAACAAATTGGTGAAGCAATTTCAAAAAAGCAATTCACGGCAAAGGATTTAGAGATTACATCTAGACAATTTAATTATTGGAAAGAAAAGGATGTTATTCCCTTTTTTATTAAAGATAGAAAGACACTTATGACATTGCCAGAAGCTTTATGGGTTTTAATTATAAATGAATTATCAAACATTGGAATTGTAACAACTAAATTGCAATCACTTTCAAGTAAAATCTGGATTGAACCATTATTTAGTAATTACGCTGATGACGTCATCAAAAAAGCTATACAAGATTCAAAGGGAGAATTTAGTCAAGATGATAAGGAATGGTTTAAATTTCTTCTTGAAGATGAGATTGCAATGCATCATATTTTTAGAAGAGAAATCACTCCTTACATGGATTCAATTAAGTCTTGTTTGCGTTCTCCAAAACAAATAGCTTCTTTTATATATTGTCCTAAAACGGAGGAATATAGAATATCTTCTTTTACAAATTCTATTGGTTCTGAATTAAACAATCTATTCTATGGCGAAACTTTAATAACAATTCCTTACATACCCCATCTAATTCGTTTAATGGGTATTGAAATGAATCGTACAACTGAAGATTTAAAATATTTAACTGAGATTGAAAATCAAATATGGAGATCAGTTCAGTTTGAAAAACCGAAACTCCTACAAATAAGTTTAGACGAAGGTGGAAACAATAAAATATATAAAATTACTGAAAGTCATAAAAAATCAGAAGAACTAGCAAAATTCTTTTTAAATACAAAACTGCCGATAGGTTCAAGCGTACAACTTGAAAAAAGATCTCAAGGAAATTATAAAGTAACGATAAAATCATAATTTATGAAACATGTAAAATCCATTCGGTTCCTGATAGTTCAGCCCGTATTATCTATATCAAGATATGGGCCAGAAGGAAAAGGTTTCAAACAAAGAACATTTACTAGGCTATGATGAAATAATTGCAATTGCACCTAACTTATCAAAGCAACTAAATGAAGAAAGCGCATTTGAGTTTTCAAAACAATTATATGAATTTACTAATCTAATTTTTGAGCAATACCAAGATGAAAAAGAAAAATCTAACATTAAGTGATTTCAATGGAGCAACAGTATGGTCCTATACAAGAGTTTCTACTAAGGAACAATTTGTAAATAACGGAAGTATTGAAACTCAGGTAAAAAGAATCAAATCATTTGCCAAAGATCATGGTTTGATTATTACTGAGGAGTTTGATGCAGAATATGAAAGCTCAAAAAGAATTAATACACAAAATACTCTTAGAGAACTTATTGATAGGTTAAAGAAAACGTCTATCAATAAAAGACCTAAAATTATATTGATTTGGTCTCCAAGTAGATTTGGTAGAGCAGGTTCAGAGCATATACAACTGTTTGTAAAACTTAGAAAAGAGTTCAACGTTCTACTATATTCTGTAAGTACGGAACACAATACTTTCAACGAAAGAGCAGAAAATGAATTTTCAACGCAGCTTCTTTATGCTCAAAAAGAAAACTTCAACAGACAAGACACAATTATTCCTGGGCTAATCAATGCCTTAAATAATGGTAAATCATTTGGAAGAAGTCCCAGAGGTTACGATCATTATGGACCAAGAGTTTCTGATCCTACAAAAGTTCAAGCCTTCCAAGAAATTAAATTAAACGAAGAAGGAAAGCTATTGAAAGAGGCTTTTAAAATGAAGATATATAAGTCATACAATGACAAAGAAATAATAGCGTGGTTAAAAACAAAAGGTATAAATATATCTTACAGCTCAATATCATCAATGTGGAGAACAGAATTTTATTCAGGAAAAGTTAATAATTCACTCTTAGAAGATACTTATGTGAAAGGTAATTGGGAACCAATAATCACAAGAAAAGAATTTATTGAGCTTCAAAAAATATTAGAGGGCAAATCATTAAAAACAGCTATTCATCTTGAAGGCAAAGAAGAAACTCCTCTTGCACCGAAATTTGTAATTTGTCATGCATGTCAAGTTAACATGACCTCTTATTTAAATAAGAAGAAAAATCTATTTTATTATAAATGCACAAAATGCAACAAAACATTGAATGCAAATTCAACTGATAAAACATTGAACAAAGGTTTACATGAAGCGTTTTTAGAAAAGTTAGACAATTTTCAGTTATCTGATGAACTCCTAAAACTATTCTCCGAACAGTTGAAAAGAATTTTAAATGATTCTATGTCTAACGTTTCAGAAAGCAAAAGATTACTAACAACTGAAATAAATGAACTAAAAAGCATCCTTGATAAAATGGAATATAAGTATGCAATAGGAGAAATATCAAAAGATATTTTTGAAAGACAAAGTAAAAAGGTAAACGAGTCAATTTTAGAAAAAATCAAAGAATCTGAAAATTTGCCTTCAAAAATGTCGAACCATGAAAAAGTACTAAAATATTTTCTACAAATTGCTGAAAACCCCAGTAAATTCTATACATCTTTGGATTACAACAAAAAAAGAAAGTTCCAAACTATGCTATTTCCTGAAGGTATCTCCTACTCTATCAAAAAAAGAGAATATCGAACCGCAAAAACTAACAAACTTTTTGATTTAACTAACTCATTTAATAAAAGTTACAATAGTAAAAAACAAAAAACTCACCACTTAAAAAGTGATGAGTTTCGATTAGTACCCGGAGCCGGAGTCGAACCGGCACGGTTTCCCACAGGTGTTTGAGACCAGCGCGTCTACCAATTCCGCCATCCGGGCTTAGCAGACAGAAATAACAACAGTCATTTCATCGCATTAAAATCGATTAAAAAAATCAATTTGTTTTAACACGTTGCAAATGTAAATAAATTTTAAACACATTTTCAAGAAAATAGTTAAAAATATCCTTTCAGACTCGGATTTTATTTCTAAATTTGCACCTCGTTAAAACGACACACAACTAACTAACTACATTCGAGGCATTTAAATTCTCTCTGCTCTTATAAAATTGAGGACAAATTAGAATTAAAATAGTTCGAATTAAAACAACAAATTAAAATGTCACATTTAGAACCAGAAGCAAAAATATTTGCCTGTTCACAAAGTGTTCATTTAGCAGAAGAAATAGCTAAAAACTATGGTATTCCGCTAGGCAAAGTAACGTTCTCAAAATTTAGTGATGGAGAATTCCAACCTTCGTTTGAAGAATCTATAAGAGGATTACGCGTCTTTATTGTTTGCTCTACATTTCCAACAGCAGACAATTTGATGGAGTTATTATTAATGATTGATGCTGCAAAAAGAGCTTCAGCAAGACATATAACACCAGTAATTCCTTACTTTGGGTACGCAAGACAAGACAGAAAAGACAAACCAAGAGTGCCAATTGGAGCAAAATTAGTAGCAAAATTACTAGAAACTGCTGGAGCAACTCGAATCATGACCATGGATTTACACGCCGATCAGATTCAAGGTTTCTTTGAAAAACCAGTTGATCATTTATTTGCTTCAACTATTTTCTTACCGTATGTGAAAAGTTTGAATTTAGAAAATTTGACAATCGCATCTCCAGATATGGGAGGTTCAAAAAGAGCTTATGCTTATTCTAAATTTTTAGAATCAGACGTAGTTATTTGCTACAAGCAAAGAAAAGCAGCTAATGAAATTGGTTCAATGGAACTAATTGGAGATGTAAAAGGAAGAAATATTGTTCTTGTTGATGACATGATTGACACTGGAGGAACATTAGCAAAAGCAGCTGATTTAATGATTGAAAAAGGCGCTTTAAGTGTAAGAGCAATTTGTACACACGCAATTCTTTCAGGTGACGCTTACGAAAAGATTGAAAATTCTAAATTATTAGAATTAATAGTTACCGATTCTATTCCGTTAAAGAAAGAATCAAATAAAATAAAAGTGGTGAGTTGTGCGCCTCTTTTTGCAGAAGTTATGCACATGGTGCAACACAACAATTCCATCAGTGGAAAATTTTTAATGTAATTTATTTTTATTAACTATATATTTTTACAATGAAATCAATTTCGATTAAAGGATCAGAAAGAGAAAGCGTGGGCAAGGTAGCAACCAAAGCGGTACGTAATGCTGGAATGGTTCCTTGCGTAATTTACGGAGGAAGTCAACCAGTACATTTTCAAGCAGAAGCAAAAGCTTTCAAAAGTTTGGTTTACACTCCAAATGCGCACACAGTTGCCATTGATTTAGGAGGTAAAAAATTTGATGCTATTTTACAAGACATCCAATTTCACCCAGTAAGTGATGCAATTTTACACATTGACTTTTTCCAATTGTCAGATGATAAAGAAATCATCATGGAAGTACCAGTAAAAATCACAGGAACTTCTCCAGGTGTACTTTTAGGTGGTGTTTTAAATTTAAATCAAAGAAGATTAAAAGTGAAAGCTTTACCAAAAAATCTTCCTGATTTCGTAGAAGCTAACATTTCTGAATTACAAATGGGTAATAAATTGTATGTAACTAAATTAGCTACAAACAATTTCAAATTAATGCACCCAGACAATACTGTAGTTTGTCAAGTGAAGATTTCACGTGCTGCTATGAAAGCTGCTCAAGAAGCTGCAAAAGCAGAAAAAACAGCTGCAAAAGGAAAGAAAAAATAATTTTTCCAAAACCTTTTATATCAAAGCATCAGTATTTATTTACTGGTGCTTTTTTTATTTGGAACGAATCAGTAGAAATTCTTGCAAACCTTATTCCTGCTGTACATTACAATAAAAAATGGCGATTGAGGCTCTCGAAATTACCATTTTTTATTTTCATTCCCATCAGGGTTAAACTGCAATCCATTTACATAAAATTCCATTTTCAAAACAATTATACTATTTTTACCACATGAATTGGTTTTCAAATATTTTCAAAAACAACAACAAACAAGAAGAAACCCCAATGAAGAAATTCCTTATCGTTGGCCTAGGCAATATTGGTGCCGAATATGTAAACACACGACACAATATTGGATTTAAAATATTAGATTATTTTGCCAGAAAAGAATCCATTTCATTTCAAACAGCAAAACTTGGTGATGTAGCAGAGTTTAAAACAAAAGGTCGTACTCTAATTTTACTAAAACCAAATACATACATGAATTTAAGTGGTAAGGCTGTAAAATATTGGATGGAAAAAGAAAACATTGAAAAAGAAAATATTTTAGTTATTACTGATGATTTAAACTTGTCTTTTGGAACAATCAGAATAAAATCTAAAGGAAGTGACGGTGGTCATAATGGTTTAAAAAACATTCAACTAGTACTAAACTCAAATGAATATCCTAGATTTAGATTTGGTATCAGTGACGAATTTAAAAAAGGAAGGCAAGTAGATTACGTACTTGGCGAATGGAATGAAGAAGAAAAAACAAAACTACCTGAACGACTTGAATTGGGTAGCGAAATTATATCCTCTTTTGCTTTGGCAGGATTGGCAAACACTATGAATATTTATAATGGTAAATAATGGTATTCTTTTTGATTATCTTTATCTAATTAAATAAGTTAACAATGAAAAAACTATTCATAATCCCAACAGCAATTCTCTTTTCTTTCTGTTGTACAAACAAAGAAATAATGAAAAAAGAAGAAGAACATAAAGTCGTTTCAAAAACAGAATCTCCTTGTCCTTCTGATGGAGTTTGTACCACAGAAATACTGAAGAACAAAAGTTTAGTTATAAAAACTGACGAATTTGGATCAACGTATTCACAAATTATTGATAGTGAAACTACCTCTGTAATAGTTTATCAGTACAATAGAATCGTAAAAGGTGATTTGCAAGACGCTGGTTACAGAGAAGAAATAATTTTTGAAATAAACAATAACGATACAGAACTAAATTTAACTAATAAGGAACTTCAACAAACTAAAATGCATTTTGGTAGATTTTGTTTCTGCAGAGGACAAACAGGTTATTATAAAGTAGAAGAAGGTAAATTAAATTTAAAGAAAACAAACGAAAATATTAATTTAAATTTAGATTTTACTATTACTAAAGTTCCTCAAATAATTAAAACCATTACAACTTCTGTAAACTAAAAAAGTCCCGATAAAATCGGGACTTTTTATTTATAATAGAATAATTATTCTACTACTATTTTCTTAACAATCTTTTTATCGCCATCTTGAATATTAACAAGATAAATTCCAGATTGTACATTGTCTAATTGAAGTGTTTGTTCAAACACACCATTATTTTGATATACATTATTGAAGATAGATCTTCCTCTCATATCATAAACTTCAACATTAATATCATTTCCTGTATTAGAATTGAACTTAACAGTAAAAGTTCCATCATTAGGATTTGGATATAGAGCAAAATTATCGAAAGAGAAATTGTCTGTCGCTAATGCAGTAATTGTTTGAGAGCAAATTTCAATAGAGAATGAGTTAATTGTACCTGTTGTACCAGTAACCAAATCTCTAAATCCCATTTGCCATGTTCCAGATGGATTAAATCCAATCATAGAATCTAAACTTCCTACAGGAATATATGTCCCTTGTGTTGGGCTCGCACATGTTAAAGCTGAACCTTGAGCATCCCAAGTCACATTCATATTCGCACCACTTGCACATCCTTGGTTATATAATGTTAATAACGAACCTCCAGGTCTAACAACAGCAAAATTCAAGTGTTGAATATTTGGGTGCGTAGCATTTACATTAATGTTTACATCAGAAATTGTACTTGTTGAAGTTGGAACAGATATAGTTCTAATAGTATAACCAGTTGATCCATCTGTTGGAGAAAACGCTGTGTTGAATGGATAAGTAACGCAATTATTAGTTACAGAATAACCTATCAATATATTTTTACTATTAACTGCATAATAAATATTCTCTTTTGCTCTTACCATAATTCTAGCCGTTTGTGTTACCACATTAGGAACTGTGATTGTAGCACTTCCAGAATTTGGCACTCCAGAAGGAGTTAACAATGTTGGAAAAGTTAGACCGCCATCTGTAGATAAATAAATATCAACATTTGCTGAAAGAGTTTCAGCACCATTTCTAACCCATGTGATTGTTTGAGTACTTCCTTGAGCCCAACCCACAGTTGTACTTTGAGAACTTACAGAAAATGGCCCGATAGTATTACTTGCAGTAACCACAACATTATCTCTTGTTGTTTGACCTCCATTTGGCATTCTATTATCTCTAACAGTTAAAGCAAAATTGTATGCTCTACCAGCAGTAGAAACAACTTCCCATGTTGGAGCTAAATTTCCTGCAACAACACTAGCTAGTGGTGGCATATATCGTTCTGGTGCAGCTACAGGTGGATTAGATCTAAAACTTGGTCCTGTTGTATTACTTGGTGTAGGTGGCTGAGTTGAAACTGCATTATCAGTTTGTTCCCAACAATAAGTTAAAGAATCACCATTTGCATCAGTTACAGATTGAGGAAACAATATAAATGCAGTTCCTTTTGGAATGGTACGATCTATACCTGCATTAACAACTGGTGGTGTATTTCCATTTAGAGCATTTGGTGCACAGTTACCCGTTCCAATTGTAAATGTCATCATTTGATTTAAACTCACTGTTTGGAAATGTGCATCTGAGTTACTTTGTACATCTGGAGCACAGATTCCTGCATACCCCATAATTGTATTTCCAGAACCTGGTTCTACAGCAGTACCAGCAGATCTATTACCTCCACAAGAATTGTTGAAAGTATGTGTTGCACCAAATTGATGTCCCATTTCATGAGCTACATAATCAATATCATAAGGGTCTCCGACTGGAGCTGGCGAACCTGTAATTCCTCTTGCCTTACTTGCAGTACAAGGTGAGTTTAATTGAGCTAAACCACCACCACCAGTACTAACGGTATGTCCTATATCATAATTTGCAGAACCAATAGCTGCATCAATTTCAACTTGACTTTCATTAATTAAACTACCCGCAGTATCATTTGAAAAATTATCAGAATCAACAAAAATTACTAAATCATTATTAGCAACTAAATTCATACGCAAAGACATATCTCTTTCATACAAACCATTTACACGTGTCATTGTAACGTTCATTGCAGCTAAAACAGCAGCTTTTCGCTGAGCTAAAGTCCCAGCTCCAACTCCTGCTGCATTAATATGAAACGCGGCATATTCTACTGTACATGCCATAGCTAATCTATATTGTCTAAATCTACCATCATTAGCAGCAACAGAGCTAGTTTCTAACAATCTTGGAGCTAATTCTTCATCTTGAACAAGACATGAAAAAGCATTACTACTTGAAATATTATTTCTACCATAAACAATATAGTTTTCAAGGTCTTTTGTGTAAGTGTCTATATAATAAGTACCTGCGTTACCAGTAAGTGACATTACATGTAGTCCAAAAATTGTAGTACTAAAACGAATTGAAGAAGTTCCATCAACACTTACACCTGTATAAGACTTAATATCTGGGTATCTATTAGCTAAGCCAGCTTCCATTATTGGAGCATCAAAAATTCTATAACTAGTAAATTCTCCGTTTTGATTTGGAAAGTCAACAATTACACTTGAACTTCCTGCGTTTTCAGAAGGAGCTTGTTGTAATTGTGCTTTTAAAGCATTGAAGTCAAGAGAAAATAATTGATATTCTCTTGGCATTGAAGCACGATCCATCTTGCTTAAATTTTTTACTCTATCCTCTGTAGTTTTATTCCATAGAGAACCTTGACCAAAACTCGAAACAAAAATTAAAACCGCACTAAAAGTAAATAGTAAGTTTTTTTTCATAATGTTTTTATTATTAATTGTTCAAATTTATTAAAAAAAATGATAATTTCTTAATTTAGAATCAAAAAAAAGAAGCCTCAAATATTTATTAACATTTGAGGCAAAATATTTTAACAAAAAAATATTACTTTTTAATTATCTTATCTGATTTCAAAAAGTTTTCACCATCGTATATCCTTAAATAATAAACTCCAGATTCTAAATCTTCAATATATACTTTATTATTTATTTCTTCAAGTTTTTGAGACTTTACCAATTGACCGTTCATATTATACACCTCAACAAAATCAATAGATGTGTGAGGAGAGGTAATTATAAAATACTGGGAAACTGGATTAGGATAAACCGCAATAGCTTCAATTGCTCCTGCTTCATCAAGACCAAGTGATGCACAACCATTAGATGTTAATAAACTCGCTCTAGGTCCATTTAATGCGTTACGCATTATTGTTTTTTGACCAGCAGTAAAAAATGCCATACAAGCATCATTAACATAATCCATATAGTTCATAAACATTGAACCAGTTGCAGTTGTAGTACAAGCATTGGTATTATTAGGAAAAGTAGGACATCCTGAATAAGGATCATTTGTTGCTGGTGTATCTGCTACTCCATCACTATTAAATACTGTACCACAAGTACTTCCGTCATCACCCCATGGATGTAATAAACCGAAATAATGCCCTATCTCATGTGTGGCAGTTCTACCTTTATTAAAAGGAGCTGTAGCTGTTCCTGTATTTCCAAAAAACTGGTCTCCTATACACAATCCATCATCAGGATTACCAGCAGCTGATGGCAAATATGCGAATCCTAATAATAGAGGATTGGTAAACCTTCCAATCCAAATGTTTAAATATTTTGTTGTGTCCCATGCTTCTAATCCTGAAGTAGTATAATAACTATTTTCAAAAACAAAAGACGAAGGAACTGATTTTCTTTCGATTCCAGTAGAAGCAACTCCTGCTGGTGTTCTTGTTGCTTTGCAAAACAATATTTCTACATCGGCACCAAGACCTTGAAAAGCTGCTGGAACTACTGTAGAAAAATCTGAATTTAATTTTCTAAAATCATTATTCAATATTGTCAGCTGTGAATTAATTTGAGCATCACTAATATTCTGAATCGATGTTTTATACAAAACATGAAACACTACTGGAATTGTAACAACTACATTAGGACTTTTATTAGACTGTGCTGTAATAGGATTTTGTAAATAATCCATAGTCTCCTGATGATGAATTGCAAAAGAAGGATTATTTGCTTTAAGCTCGTTCATTTTTTCTGTAGTAGCACATGTTCGTTGTGAAAAAACATTTAACGAACTAATTGCTAATACAATAAGAATAATCTTTTTCATTTTTTAAATTTTAAGATTTCAAAAGTAAATAAAAAAGGGAAGTAATCACTTCCCTTTAAAAAATATTTTTTACAATCGTTATTCAACCACTATTTTTTTAGTAATTTTCTTATCACCATCTTGAATATTAATTAGATAAACTCCAGATTGAAGATTGTCTAATTGCAATTTTTCATTAAAAAATCCATTGTTTTGATACGTTTTAGAAAAAACTTCTCTTCCTCTAATATCATGAATTCCAATTAAAATTGAATTGTCAGATGAAGAATTGAATTGAACTGTAAATGTTCCATTATTTGGGTTTGGATACAATGCAAAATTTTCAAATATGTTTTGATTAACTGCTAAGGCTGGCGCTATGTTACATAAATTCAAACTCCAAGCATTAATTGACCCTCCGTCTTGGTTGAAAGAATCTAAAACTCTTAAAGTCCAAGTACCATTCATAGGTTCTCCATTGAAAGCAGATAGTGCTTGAGCAGGAATAACTACACCAGAAATTGCTGGATTGTTTCCACAAACTATAGGCACACCAGCATCATCAAATGTAGCCGTAATATCATTTAAAGCTACACTTGTACATGGTTGAGCCACCAATTGGACTTGAGTTCCTGCTGGGCTTATTAATGTAATTGTCATATCATTTACCCATGTATGAGTAATATCAATTGTAACATTAGCGTCAGAAACCGTATTAGTTGATGTAACATTTAATGTAGAATTTACTGTTACATTTGCTGTCGTTGGTATTGTTATAGGCACATTTGTAGAACTAGCTGTTAAGCAAGTAATTATTCCAGTTACAAACTTGTATCCTGAACTGAAATTACCTGTACATGAAGCACTCACTGGAGCAACTCTCCAAAAATACGCTACACCTTCTGTCAATCCATTTACATTGTAAACATTAGTGGTAACACTTCCTGAACTTATAATTGTATTAAATCCAGCATCAGTAGCTACTTGAACATTGTAAGAAGATGCACTTGGATTTACTGACCAAGTTAATGCCAGTGAAGTATTTTGTGCAACTGCATTATTTGCTGGAGATGTTAGTGTAACATCTGGCAAACCTAAATATAAGTGAAAAGGAACGGTTTTTACATCAGCTCCAGAAGTTGCATTAACATTTATGTTGTAAACTCCAGCAGGTGCAGTTAGTAAGTTATCAATTGTCATCACAACAGTTCCATTTGAAGAACTTAAAGATGCTGGGCTAAAAGTTACATTTGTTCCAGCCGGATTTCCTGTTGCACTAAAAGTTGTTGTTCCAGTAAAACCAGCTAATGCAATATAATCAAACGTATATGTTGTTGAAGGTACAGAACAAACTAATGTACTTTGAGCACCAGATTGAGTTACAGCAAAAGTTGAAGGCGCTGTTGTAATTGTAAAGTTTGTATTAGAAATATCAAAGAATATATGTTGAAATCCTTTTACCATTATTCTATTATTTGTACCTACATTATTTGGAACAGTTACAACCGTACTACCATTATTTGGAACTTTATTAGCTAATTGAATAGGATATGTTAAACCTCCATCAGTTGATAAAAAGACATCAACAAAAGGAGAATTAACACCGTTTCCTGTTGTTCCTGCCACATTCCATGTAACCGTTTGGTTAGTACCTGCTATCCATGAAACAGCAGTATTAGGTGTGTTTACCACAAAAGGTCCTGCGGCTGCATTAACTGTAACCACCATATCTGTATAAGCTGTTTGACCAACTTTTATTGGTGCAGTTGAGCTATACGGAGAGTTATCTCTAACTGTTAATCTAAAATTTAATGTTCTTGAAACAGAACTTAAAGCCTCTGATAACATCCCAGCATCTCCACCAACCTGACTAGTTGTAGCCGAATTAGCAATAATAGAAGATAGCTTAGGAAAATATCTACTCGGTGAAGCTGTTGGCAACCATGAAATAAAGTTTGGACCAATTGTTTTAGTAATACTAGCACTACTATTCGCTCCAGTAGAAGAAGCACCATCGTCATTTTGTTCCCAGCAGTAAGTTAATGCATCGGCTGCATCAGCATCTGTTGCAGAACCAGTAAGTACAAAAGGAGTACTTCTTGGAATGATATAATTTGGTACTGAAGCTAATACAGGAGTTGCGTTTGTTCCTGTTAAAGATGTTGTAATAGGACACAGTTTTGTAGCTAAATTATTTTGAATTTGCTCAATAGTCGCTTCATGATAAATATCGATTGAATGTGGGGCGACGTCTTGACCTGTAATTCCAGCATACCCCATAATTGTTACTCCTGAACCAACTTCTTTATTAACTCCCGCTCCTTCATTTGAATTTGAAAAAGTATGATTACCTCCTAATTGGTGTCCAATTTCATGTACAACGTAATCAATATCAAAATTATCTCCTTGTGGAATTCCATCAGCTGGAGAAGTAATACCTCTTCCTTTAGTACCACCTGTTCCAGCGGCAACACCATTCACACAAACACAACCAATACAACCTGCGTTTCCACCACCACCGCTTGCACCAAACATATGACCTACATCGTAGGCTGCGTTATTAACAGCCAAAGATGTACCAGTTCCTGTTAAAGTTGTATTAAGAGCTTGTTGTAATTGCGTATTCCAGTTTCCCATTGTGGTATATGGATCTGTTCCAGCATTGTAATAAATTACATTTGTTGAACCAGCAACTAAATTAAGATGAAGTGCTAAATCTTTTTCATAAACTCCATTACAACGAGTTAATGTTGCATTAAAAGCAGCAAGAACTAAACCTACTTGAGCAGCACTTGTTGCTCCAAAATAATTTGAGTATTCTGCGTTACAAGATTGAGCTAAGCGCATAGTTTTTAATTGTCCTGCACTTGATAATGCTGTTGTATTTGTAGCTACTCTATTGCCAATGTCTTGAACTAGTTTTTGATCATCAGTAGAGCAAGTCCAAGCTAATGCTCCTTTTTGTCTTTGAGATTTAAAAACTGCATAAGTTGTATGATCTTGAGAATAAGCTTCAATAAATTCACTTTCTTTATCAGCTCTAAAAACCATAGTTTGTATTCCTTGTGGTGAAATACTTAATTTTAAAGTTGCATATCTATCTGTAATACCTTTACCAGAATAAGCTCTAATTTCAGGAAATTGTGCTTGCAAATCTGGTTCAAAATTAGAAGCTTCATAAACTTCAAATTCTTCAATTTCTCCATCAGCATTTGGGAGAGATATAATTGTTGAGCGAGAAGTTGCCCCATTCCCAACAATTGAAAACAATTGTTGCCTTAAAGGTGTAATATTTAAATCAAATAATTTAAAATCTTTAGGAAAAGCAAGTCTTGCAACTGCTTTATCTTTATTGATTATTCTATCGTTAGGATTATGAGAAATCCAAAAGCGATTAGATTGTGAATACCCTATTGTAGTAAGTATAAGGGTAATAAAGGTTAATAGTGTAGTTTTTTTCATAAATTGAGTTAGTTAAATAAGGTGGTAAATATATAAAAGGTTGTTTAATAAAAAAACTAAAAAACTAGATTTCATATATTTATGAATTAAAAAACTTTCAAAAAACACTATAGTAGCGTATCCACTTAATTTTTTTGTATCGATATAAATAAATTACCTTTGCAGCTAAAATTTATTTTTCTTGAAAACCTTTAGCAATATTAAAGAATATAATAATAAAAAATCGGTTGTTACCATCGGTACCTTTGATGGGGTACACATTGGTCATAAAAAAATTCTTGAAAGAATAATTTTTAACGCTAAAGAACTTAATTGTGAAAGTGTAGTTTTAACCTTTTTTCCACATCCGAGAATGGTACTACAAGATAATTCTGTTGTACAACTTCTAAATACTGTAGATGAAAAAACAATACTTTTAGAAAAAACAGGAATTGATAATTTAATCATTCATCCATTTAATCAAGAATTTTCAAGACTTACAGCCGAAGAATTTGTTAAAGAAATCTTGGTCAATCAGCTTAATATTCGAAAAATAATTATTGGATATGATCATCGTTTTGGAAGAAATAGAACTGCTGATATCAATGATTTAATAGTTTTTGGTAAAGAATACGGATTTGAAGTAGAGCAAATTTCAGCTCAAGAAATAAATGATAATGCGGTAAGTTCTACCAAAATTAGAAATGCCATTTTAGAAGGAAACATAACTTTGGCTAATAACTACCTTGGTTACAATTATTTCTTTTCAGGAATTGTTGTAAAAGGAAAACAACTCGGTCGCACAATCGGATTTCCAACAGCTAACATTAAAATTAATGAAGACTATAAGTTGATTCCGAAAAACGGCGTTTATATTGTAAAAAGTAATTACGATAAAAAAACAATTTTCGGATTAATGAATATTGGCACAAGACCAACAGTTGATGGAACAAATCAAACTATTGAAGTCTTTTTTCTGAATTTTGATAAAACCATTTATGACGAAACCTTAACTATTGAAATTATTGAATTTATTAGAGAGGAACAAAAATTTGATTCTTTAAACGACTTGAAAAATCAAATAAATGAAGATAAAATTTTTGCTGTAAATTATATAAATACCCACTTTTAAATCATTGTTTGTTACAAAGTAATTAACTACTTTTGAAACATCATTAAATATACTTATCAATGAGCATTACAAAACATAATTGGACTAAAGAAGAAATTATAGCGATATACAACAAACCCTTAATGGATTTAATGTATGAAGCAGCAACTATTCACAGAGAACATCATGATCCAAATGTAGTTCAAGTTTCTACATTATTATCTATAAAAACTGGTGGCTGTCCAGAAGATTGTGGTTATTGTCCACAAGCAGCTAGATATCATACAGACATAGAAGGCAACGATTTAATGTCGGTTAGCCAAGTAAAAGCACAAGCTCTTAGAGCAAAATCGAGTGGTTCATCAAGAGTTTGTATGGGTGCCGCTTGGAGAAATGTAAAAGACGGACCAGAATTTGACCAAGTTTTAGAAATGGTTCGTACCATTAATAAACTAGAAATGGAAGTGTGTTGCACTCTTGGAATGTTAACTGAAAATCAAGCGCAACGTTTGGCAGAAGCTGGTTTGTATGCTTATAATCACAACTTAGATACTTCTGAAGAATATTATAAAGAGGTAATTTCAACTCGTGGATTTGAAGATAGATTACAAACAATAGACAACGTTCGTAAAACTAATGTTACGGTTTGTAGTGGTGGAATTATTGGAATGGGAGAATCTATAGAAGACAGAGCAGGAATGCTTGTGGCGCTTTCAACACTAAACCCTCAACCGGAATCGGTGCCAATTAATGCACTTGTAGCTGTTGAAGGAACACCAATGGAAAATGAAAAACCAGTTGAAATTTGGGAAATGATTCGAATGGTTGCCACTACAAGAATCATAATGCCAGAAACTCAAGTTAGACTTTCTGCTGGTAGAACTGAAATGTCTCGTGAAGGGCAAGCTATGTGTTTCTTTGCTGGTGCTAATTCAATTTTTGCTGGTGACAAACTTCTTACAACACCAAATCCTGATGTGAATGAAGACATGAAAATGTTTGAAACTCTTGGATTACTTCCTCAAAAACCATTCATCAAATTGATGCAACCAACAACTGTTGAGGCGGAAGATTCGCAATTTCAAGCTTTGGGAGAAAAACCTAAATGGTCTCGTCCTGAGCACAAAATTGAAAGAAATTTAGAAGCTTCTGGAAAAGGAAAATAATAAAATCTAAACCATAAAAAAAGTCCCAACCTTTAATAAGATTGGGACTTTTTAGTTTTAAGAAACTGACTAAAGAATTACTTTTCTAGTAACAACTTCACCATTTTCTAATTTTATTTTCACAATCAAAGCTTGGTTTGTAGCTGTAATATTATTTAGTATTAAATCGTTTGAAGAAATATTAGTCTTCTTTATAATTTCTCTTCCTAAAACATCATAAACTGATACTTCACTCAATGATTCATTTATAGATTTAATTTTAATTTGTCCATCATTTGCAGATACAAGAACTGAACTATCAATAGATTCAAAATCTTGGTTACTCAATGCAGCTGTTGTATATCTTAAAACAAATCTATCATTGAAAGTTCCAACTGATGATGTAAAGTTATAAGGCGCTTGTCTTAAATCATGAATGATATTTAACTGCTTATCTTCTAAATAAATATCTTGATTTTGCTCAAACAATCCATCTACTTTCTTGATAGCTATAGTATGATTTCCTGCTGCAACAATTCTGATTCCCATTGGGACAAGATCAAAATTATTGAAAGGTAATGGTCGTCCTTGAATAATAAATGGTTCTGAATTGATAATAGAATACATACTCAATTCTGTTGTTGGTCTAAAAATACAATCATACAAATGGTCAACACCTAGAGTTGAACTTGTTGAATATCCTAACAATGTTCTGTCCATTTGTCCGGAATTAGTATTGATAATATCCAACCATATTCTGTGTTTTTCCTCAACAGGACCAACAGTAGTTGTTGAAACACCTCTAAAGAAATCGGTATTATTATACTGAACCATTGAAGCATCACTTCTCATATTATTAGTAAAAGTTATGTTATTCGGAGTTGCAGTTGTATGAAGCATGTTCACCATAAATCCTTGTCCAGAAGCAATTTTTCCTGCAAAAGTATCTGGATCTGTTGAACCTAAACCATTGTATTTGATATAGTCTGAAGACGAATAATTGTACTGATAATTACTATAAAAAGGACTAACATTTGAAGTTGGATTCAAACCATGTGTCCAAATCCATACAGCACCTTCTATCTTCGTTTGATTTTGAACCAAGAACTCTTCAGCATCAATTGCTGACGGATATGGATTTCCGACCAAATTCCAATTGTCATCAAATCTTGTTGTCCATACGTTATTCGGATTGGTTAAATCAGCATCATAGTCTGCTCCATCATAATTTCCTCTATAAATATCAAAATTGAATTGACCATTGTGAGGTTTTCCTGTAAAGATTGTACTTAATCCAACTGGCGTTGCAGAACCATTAGAAGCTCTAGCAATATATCCTTTTCCTTTAGTCATATTTCCAGATGCTGTTGCCCAATTTCCTAATGTTCCATTAGCATTAGCAAATAAAGTATTCCATTCGTAACGATTATTAGTTGGAATGCTAGTAACTGCAAAATTTTCTGTTGGTGAACTCCAATAAACATAATCAAAATTCTTAGCTTGTGCAGTTCTTGTTAACTGAAACTTAGTTCCAATATAAACACCCATATTATTGTCTGTTTCGTCAACTTGAATAAATTGTCCATTATTAGCAATCGATAAATCTCCATTGTGATTTAATCTTTTATAGGCAAAAACAAATCCATTAGAATCAATATTTAAAGCTCTTGTTGCGTTAATTGTTAAATCACCTTCAGCAATTAAATCATTAGAAATAGCGGTATTAAAGTCATTATCTAATACTACATTGTAGAATAATTCTGTTCCTCTTGGAGCAACATTATTTATTACTTGTGCAACACTTCCTTTAAAATGAATGGTGCTTTCGCCTTGATCAAAATTAGTTTCTGTACCATTATTATTCCAATTTCCATACAAATAAAGTTGACCATCTGGCGTTCCATTAGAACCATCATTCATATCTAAAGTTCCTGAAGCTCCGATAGTAACATTTCCGTAAACTTCCAACTCATTATTAGCATTTCCTTGAATAGTTAATCTTCTTCCGTTGATGTTAAGATTGTTACAAACCGCCAAATCAGCATAAAAATCTGAATAGGTTGCTGTGTAATCTATTACTGAATTATTAATAGAAGTTACATTATCTATAATTACATCAACAGTTTCATCTGGAACAGTTAATCTACCCCAATTTGAACAATTGAACCAGTTGGTATCAAAATCACCAACCCATTGTCCAGAAGTTTCACTAGTTCCAATGATAAAGGTTTTTCCTGCTCTGTTTGTTGCACTACTTGTTGCGTCAATGGTATATCTTGTAGTTCCTATAACCCAATTTGTTGTAATATTAGCAATTTCTCTAATTATATTTCTAATTGATGTACTACCATGTTGAGCACTATTTCTATAATACCCACTGATTGTATTTGCTACAGCGCTTTCAACATTAAAACAAGTTAATGCATTTGGCAAGCGCGATTGTCTATTACTTCCTCCACCATTCACACCACTACAAGCAGATGTAAAAGGAACCCATCCAGTTTTGATAGTAAATCCGTGAAGTAATGTTCCTGTTAAGATATAATTAGCTTCATTAGTGTCTATAGTTCCATCCGAAACAAAATTCCCTTGCAATAAATAGATTTGTTCTCCATCGCCATTAGATGTTGTGATATTTGGCGTTGTTCCTAATCCAAAAGGTTGACTAGTTATAAAATCTGCAGTTCTGTCGGTTAATGTTGTGCCAGTAATAACACCTTCATAACTAAACACATTTGAACTATTTGTATTTAAAACTAAAACAGAACCTGCTGGTATATTTCCTGAACCATTGTATGTAAAATTAGTTACACCTGGAGTTGAACTAGGATCATTTCCTGCTCCACCCCATTTATCAGTTCTGACATTGGCAGCTGCGCCAGCTTCATATCTTGAATTTGCAATAGAAAAAGTGGTTCCGGGAATAATATCTACCATTGTTGCAACCATGTATTGATCGTCTGGACCACTTCCTGCATATTGTCCGTCGAAACCAACAAAAACTAATTCTCCTGGTTTAAATACTGTTGCTAAATTAGGTGTAAAACTAGTTTCAACTCCAGAACTCCATTCTGTACCTTTTCTAACAAAAATTTCAACATAATAAGTTACACCATTAGTCAATCCGGTAATAGTTACAAAATTTCCAGTACTATTAAAAACAACTTGGTTTGGTGCAGCATAAACCGTATTTGGCACATAAGCACTTCCGTTTCCAGAAGGCGCAAAAGTAATACCTGGCGTAGTAGTAACAACAGCCACAACTTCATCATAACAAGCTGCATTTGGGTTACTCCAAGTTACAGTTCCTGAAGCATTGGCAGGTGTAGAACCAAAACCAGTTACATTCGGAACAGCAGTGGTTTGAGTAATAGTTGTTGCAGTTGTTGAAAATACTGAAGATGCTCCATTATTTTTGTATGCATACAAGGCATAAGTATATGCTACACCTGGTGTTAAACCAGTAATCGTTGCTGAAGTTCCTGTTCCTATATACAAAACTCTAGAAGTTGTTGCGTTATAAGTTGGTGCTAAACTATAATTTGAATTAAAAGGCTGTGATGATGCTACAATTGTTGTAACTGCATGTGGGGTTGCGCCATCTCTAACTACTAATAAATATCCATCAAACGTTCCTGTTGCTGGCGCAGCCCAAGTTAATGATTGAGTTGTATTAGAAGTACATACTCTTGTAAAAGAAGTTGGAACTGCTGGAGCAGAAGGAGAAATTGTTTGTAAACCACCAGCTGTTGTAGTTCCTCCCTTTGGACCAGCAGCAAATGTTACATTTGTAGTTGCTATTGCATTTAAAGCAATTGTATTGTTTAAAGTTGCAGAAGCTGAAATATCTGCTGTAATAAATATATATCCTATAGTTCCTGCAGTAATTATCTGTGACGTAAAACTAGGAAAAGTATGTAATCCTGGACCCAATGTTAGGGTTTTTGTGCTTAAAGTTGCATCGGTTACATCCAAAACATTGTTAGCAGAATAACGAACTTTTAAATTTATAAGATCAGCAGCTACATATGTTCCATTAGTAGTTGCAGTTATTCCTTGTAAAGTTGCATTTGCAGTAGCAACAGAAAGTTGAAACTTATGTAAAATTAAATCTGTTGTCCCTTGCGGAACATTAGCCGCAGTAACTTGGGTTCCATTATTTGCCAAAGTTATTGTTGGAGTTGCCGCGGTTGTTGTACAATTTGTGGTTAATATTGTTGCAGCTGTTCTATAATTTAATGTTCCTGCAACACTTAAATATCCATTAAACGGTACTAGAGAGAAAAAATAATTTGTTCCACTGTTTAATCCAGTTGCGGCATAAGTTGTTGTTATTCCTGTGTTAGCAGTTTGTCCTAAAACAATTGCATCTCCAAAAACAGTTCCTGGAGCATGAAAAGCACCATCTGTTGGAACTCCTGTTGGAGCCGCTCCAATTCTGTAAAGGATAATGTATCCGTCGCCTCCAAGCGTGTTGGCTGCAGGAAAAGTTAAATTAATTACAGAAGTATTAGGTACACCTACAGCACATGTGAATGTACCAGCGCCAGGTTGAGCCGTTGGTTCAGTTGACAATGTATAGAAATTCACTGATACCGGCGCAGTAGTATTATAACAATCTAAAGCATTATAGGAATAAACCGTAGCAGTGTATTGTGTTTCAGGATTTAATCCTGTTACATTTACGGTAGTTCCACCACCTAAATAAACTACTCTATTATCAACATCTATTTGACCGGCAGTTGCATAATTTGCATTTGGTGTATAGGATGTACTTGTTGAAGGGTCTAAAACTAAAGCCGAAGTTGGACGAATAACTACCATTGAACCAGAAGTTGAAGCACCATTTGCCCAAGAAATTGTGGCACCATTTGTTAGTGGATTACTGAACGTTGCGGTTGATGCTTGGTTTAATGGAACTGTACAAGGGCCTGTGCTTGCAGTAGAACCATTAAGTTGAACATTTACAACACTTGAAGCTGTATCAAAACCTCCTGTTCCACTAGTTGCAGTCGCTCCATATCCATAAAGTCGAAATGTAATAGCCGTTGTGATATTATTAATCCCTGAAATTGTTATTGTATTACCTGTTGAAATTGCAGCAGGCATTGCTAAAACACTACCAATATTCGTTGTATAACCGTCTAAAGAAGACCTTAATGTTACACTTGACGGACCAGTTGTAGATCTATCCCAACTAAACACAAAAGAAGTTGCAGTAAAAGAAAATCCTGCATTTGGGGTTACAGTAAATTGAATATAATCGTTCCCTGCGATAGCTTCTGCTAAAGTATTTCCTGCAACAGTATTCCCAGTATTAAACCAATCACTACCTCCAAATCGATTAACATTTCCTGCAGCTGTAATCGTACCTTGAGTTAAATTTGTAGCAACAATATTTGTATCGTTAAAAATACTAGCCTCGGTAGTTTCGGTACCAGTATTCCCAAAAGTATTCCATTGTAAAAGCTGAGAATAAGAAGCTAAACTTGTAAACAACAGCGCAACAATAAGTAATTTAAATTTCATAAAAATGAATTTAGTTTTTTTTAATTTTTCAATAACAATTTGGGACTACAAAATTACTTCTAATTCACACAATTTCAATACATTTGCGTTATTAAATTATTAACAAATTTCATGCCTTTTTAACGTTTTGAGCTCAAAATCAACCAGTTCTGTAGAAGATATTGTACAAAAGTTAGAGTATTATTGTTCTTACCAAGAAAGATGTCATATTGAAGTGTCAGAAAAATTGCGTGGTTTTGTATTAAATCAAGCCGAAAAAGACCGAATAATTGTGCATTTAATTGAAAGTAATTTCCTAAACGAAGAACGTTTTGCGTTGGTTTTTTCAATTAGTAAATTTCATCAGAAAAAGTGGGGCAAAATTCGAATCAAAAACGAATTGAAAGCAAGAAAAATTTCAGATTATTTAGTTACCAAAGCACTAAAAGAAATCCCATCTGAAGAATATGAAATGACTTTCGAAAATTTAGCAGAAAAACATTGGGAATCCATTACCGAAAAAAACGATTTGAAAAAACGTAAAAAATTCTGCGATTACTTACTTCGTAAAGGATGGGAAAGCGAAAGGATTTATGAAAAAGTGAAAGAGCTTGAGAAATAGTGTTCAGTTTTCAGTCGCAGTTGGCAGATGATTCCTTTAACTAAAACTCTTTGACAAAAGAATACTTACGGCGTTTCCGCCGAAACCTACTGCATTTATTAATACTTTTTTAATTTCTTTTCTTGTTACTTGCTTTTCAGCAAATGGAACTTCGATGAATTGATTGTGTTGCATCATCATTATTGCCATTTCCATATTTAACATTCCTGAAGCTCCAAAGGTGTGGCCTACTTTCCATTTGTTTGTGGTAAGCATTGGATGATTTGCTTGTGCTGAGCCTGTCGAAGTGCCAAAAACTTTTAGAATTGCTTTATACTCAGAAGTATCACCTTTCAAAGTTCCTGGTGCGTGCATTACTATAGCGTCAACTTCTTCTAATTTTGTGTTTTGCAACGCCATTTTCATGGATTTTTGAAAACAATTGGCTTCGTCTGAAATCGAAATATTGTGTTCAATATCATCAGTTGCATAGCCAATTCCTTCTATGTAAGCTAATGCGTTTTGGTTGTAACCAACTTCTAAACAAGCAACAGCAGCACCTTCACCAAGAACCATAGTGTTTTTGGTTTTTGTAAAATCGAAAGCACGACAAGGATATTCGGAAGTTTCTTTAGAATAAATTTTTAAAGCGTGCATCTGAGCAATAGTGAAATCGGTCAATGGTGCTTCGCTTCCGCCTACTAAAAACTTATTTGCCATTCCTGATTGCAACCAAGCTACGGCATTTAAAACCGCGTGTAAAGCTGTTGAACACGTTATAGAATGGGATATTTCTGGTCCATTATTTTTTAAATCGTGTGCTACCCAAGAAGAAATATTTCCAAGCGTTGTTGTTGGTGATGCTAAGGTTGACGTTTTTCCGGTTTCGAGAAATTCTTTGTGGTGTTTTTCAAATAATTGCGTAGCACCACGAGAGGAACCAATATTGATTCCGAAGTCATCACCTTTTTTCCAACCTGCATTTTTTATGGCTTGTCGTGAAACTAAAATAGCAAGTAAAACGGTTTCGTCTAAAGCTTTGTATTTAATTTCACTCTTTTTTAATTCTTCAATTTCATTTCTAATTTCTTGAGGAATTGTGGCTACAAATTGTGGCTTTCCGTTAAAGTCTTTAGTTGAAATTAAAGTTTCATTTGAAAGATAATTGCGCCAAATAGCCTCAGGGTTTTTTCCTAATGGTGAAATGGAGGCTAAGGATGTTATGGCAATTTTTTCTTTCATGTTAAATAACACAGAGATTCACAGAAGAATCACAGAGTTTTAAATAAAAATAAAGTCTTTGAATATTGCTTTGAATATTTGTTTAACGAATGCAAATTTAAACTATTTCCAAAGCATTTTCGATGGTTTGATAGACTTTTTGTAATTGATTTTCGGTGATGATGTATGGTGGCAAAATATAAACTATATTTCCAACAGGTCTTAAAATTACTCCGTTTTCAATGAAAAAATTATAGAGTTTGTTGCGCATCGTTCCGTAGTAACTTTCTTGGGTTTCGGTTTTGATTTCTAGGGCAAAAATTACTCCGAGCACTCGAGTGGTTTTTACTTTTGGATGGTTTTTTATTTTGGATTGAAATGCTAAATGCGATTGATGAACCGTTTGAATATTTTGCTGGATTTCATCGGTTTGTAATAGTGAAATACTGGCTAAAGCTGCGGCGCAACCTGTAGGATTTGCTGTAAAAGTATGTCCGTGAAATAGTGCTTTGTCAGTGTCATCATGATAAAATCCCTCGAAAATTTCTTGAGAAAACGTCGTTATTGCCATTGGAATTGTTCCGCCTGTTAATGCTTTAGACAAGCACATCATATCAGGTTTGTTAACAAGATAATCACTAGCGAAAGTTTTTCCTGTTTTGCCAAAACCTGTCATAACTTCGTCGGCAATAGTGAACACGCTATTTTGGTTGCAAATGGTAATTAATTTATCTAAAACTTCAGGCGAATAAATTACCATTCCTGCCGCTCCAAGCACTAATGGTTCAAAAATAAACGCTGCAAATTCGTTGGTTTTTACAAGATTTTCTAAAGTTTTTATAGTTTGTTCTTCGTTGCCTTGAGTTGGAACCGGAATGCGAACAACTTCTAAAAGAGAACCTTTGAAAGCTTCTGTAAAAAAAGTAATTCCGCTGGCAGCCATAGCTCCGAATGTATCACCATGAAAAGCATCTTCAAAAGCGATGACTTTAGTTTTTTTGATTCCTTTATTATAATTGTATTGTAAAGCAACTTTGATAGCAACTTCTACAGCTGTGGAACCATTGTCTGAATAGAAAATTTTCTGTTGATTGGAAGGCAGAATTTCCATTAGTTTTTCGGATAATTCTACGGCTTTATTATGAGTAAATCCTCCAAATAAAACATGTTCCAAAGTAGTTAATTGCTCATAAATAGCATCCGCCATAACTTTGTTGGAATGTCCGAAAGGATTCACCCACCACGAAGCAATGGCATCGATATACTCTTTACCGTTTTCATCCCACAACAATGCGTCTTTCCCTCTTACGATTGCAGGAAAATCGGCTACTGTTTTGTGTTGTGTGTACGGATGCCAATTGTGTTTTTTGTCTCTTTCTGAAAAGTTCATTTTGCTAGAATATAGAAAATAGAGAATAGAACATAGACTTGTCTCTAAATATTTCTTGCAAAGATAGGTAAGTCTATTTTCTTTATTCTATTTTCTATTCTCTTATAATGTTAAAAGATTCTCTCGAAATTTATCACCGTAATATTGAATTACATTTTGATCGAAATACGGTTCGTTGTCAATTCTTCCAATGAATTTGGCTTTGGTTTTATTCAGAATAATTTCTTCGGTAGCTTTATTTTCATCCCCTGAGAAAATGATTCCTGCTACTTTCAAATTTCTGCTTTTTAAAGCTTCAAAAGATAGTAAGGTGTGGTTGATGCTACCAAGATAATGGCGTGAAACCAATATTATTTTGTAATCGGGTTGGATTAAATCAATTATGGTATCGTTGTCGTTTAGTGGAACTAACAATCCGCCTGCGCCTTCTACAACAAGATGATTTTTTGTTTTGGGCTCGACGATTTTTTTTAAATCTATTGTAATTCCGTCTATTGCTGCTGCTAAATGTGGACTTGCAGGTGTGTTCAGTTTATAGCTATTTTCGTGAATGATGGTTTTATCATTACAAATATAACGTTGAATTTTATGACTATCAGAATTGTCTAAATCGCCTGCTTGGATAGGTTTCCAATAGTCGGCTTCTAATGCTTGGGTTACAATGGCTGATGTAATGGTTTTACCTACATCGGTGCCGATTCCTGTGATGAATAGTTTCATTTAATTAAATTCAAATTTACATGATTGACATTTGTATTTATGCTTAGAATAAAACGGCATATACACAACTAATACTGAAAAAAGAAAAGCTAAAAATGATCTAATATCTTTAATTGAAGTGACCATTTCAACTTGTTCAGCATTGCATTTTGGACATTTAATAAGTTGATTTTTTTCGTTTAGTGAATATTGACTTACATCTGAAAGAACAAGTTGAGCTTTCTCAAAATCTTCACTTTTTACAAAAAGCTTAATGCCTCCAACAGCATTACTATACAAAGGATTTGAATCAACAATATTGTTATCTCTTATATATACTTCAATTCCTTCAGACTCCAATTTGCCCTTAAAAATTAAAGCCTCCGATGAATATTGATAACGACCTACAATTTGAAATTGTTCCTCCATATCTTATTTAAAACACAAAAGTACTCAACAATTGCAAGACTTCTGAGATTTCTTTTTCAGAATTGTAGGAATGTAAACAAAAACGAAGTCGTTCTTGACCTTCTGGAACTGTTGGTGAAAGAATGGCTTTTACATCAAATCCGTTTTCTTGTAATTTACTTGCTATATATTTTACTTTTTCGTTTCCTGGAATTATAGCACATTGAATGGCTGATTTGCTATAAACAAACATTGGTTTCAAACCCATTTGCAATTTCTCTTGATTGAAAAATTGAATGTTGTTTTTAAGTTTTTGAATTGATTCTTTTTCAGACTTTAAATACTGATAAGCTATCAAAATTGTGGCTACTGAATGTGGAGAAAGTCCAGTTGTGTATATAAAACTTCGTGCAAAATTGACTAAATAGTTTTTCAATTCATTACTTCCTAAAATTGCTGCGCCGTGACAACCTAATCCTTTTCCGAAAGTCATGATTCTTGCAAAAACTTTATCTTGTATGCCTTGATATTGAATTAATCCTTCGCCAAAATCTCCGAAAACACCTAATGCGTGTGCTTCATCAATGACTAAATAGCAATTATATTTTTCGCAAAGGTTTACTAGTTCTTCCACATTTGGAGCATCACCATCCATGGAAAAAACGGATTCGGTAACGATATATACTCCGACAAGTTCAGTTTGACAACGTTTAATAATAGTTTCTAAATCATCAAAATCATTGTGCTGAAATTTATACGACTTGGAATTACTCATTTGAATTCCATCTCGAATAGATGCATGACATAATTCGTCATACAAAATAATATCGTTTCGTTGTAGCACCGAACTAAAAAAACCCACATTAGCATCGTAACCCGAATTGAAAATTAATGCTGTTTCTGATTGATGGAAATTAGCAATAAAATCCTCTGTGATTTGATATAAATTGTGGTTTCCTGAAATTAATCGTGAACCTGTAGCGCCGTTTATTTTGATGTTATTCTCTAAAAGATAATCATGTGTTTGATTGAAAATTGATGATGAATTTGCAAAACCTAAATAATCATTGGAAGCAAAATCTATTAAACTATTAGAAACTGGCAATTTTCGCAAGGCATTATTTTGCTCGCGTTGTTGCAGTTTTTGGGTTAATGATTTTGGAAATTTTTTCATATATCAAAAATAAAAAAAGCCAAACAATAATGCTTGGCTTTCTTACTTTATTTTAAATTGTCTTAGTCGGCTAAAACAATTACTTTATTGTCTTTCATTTCAATCGTTCCAGAGTTGATTGCTAATGCATAGGTATCGTTTGAAACCTTTGTAAATTTATCTTCTACTTCTTTTTCAAATTTAAAGCTCGTTGCAGTAACTTTTACTGTTCCTTGTTTTAAAATAGAAACTATTGGAGCGTGATTGTTCAATATTTGAAATGAACCATCTACACCTGGCAAAGAAACCGAAGTAACTTCTCCTTTAAATAATGTAGCTTCTGGTGATACTATTTCTAAAATCATTTTTTTTTATTTA
>JAAFHW010000011.1:0-2982 GCA_013298525.1 Flavobacteriia bacterium | reverse complement strand
GGTTTGTAGTTTAACTATAAACTACGAACAACAAACTAAAAACTTATTATGCTTCCGCCAACATTTTTTGTCCTGCTTCGATAGCTTCTTCAATAGTTCCTTTAAGGTTGAAAGCAGCTTCTGGCAAGTGGTCTAATTCACCATCGATAATCATGTTGAATCCTTTGATAGTATCTTTAATATCAACCAAAACTCCAGGAATACCTGTAAATTGCTCCGCTACGTGGAAAGGTTGAGATAAGAAACGTTGAACTCTACGAGCTCTTGATACCGATAATTTATCTTCTTCTGACAACTCTTCCATACCAAGGATAGCGATGATATCTTGAAGTTGTTTGTATTTTTGAAGAATTTCTTTTACTCTTTGAGCACAGTTGTAGTGATCATCACCTAAAATAAGTGGTGTTAAGATACGAGATGTTGAATCTAGTGGATCTACCGCTGGATAAATACCAAGCTCAGCAATTTTACGAGACAATACTGTTGTTGCATCTAAGTGAGCAAACGTTGTTGCTGGTGCCGGGTCAGTTAAGTCATCCGCAGGAACGTAAACCGCTTGTACCGATGTAATAGATCCTTTTTTAGTAGATGTAATTCTTTCTTGCATCGCACCCATTTCTGTTGCTAAAGTTGGTTGGTAACCTACCGCTGATGGCATACGACCTAAAAGGGCTGATACCTCTGAACCTGCTTGTGTAAAACGGAAGATATTATCAACGAAGAAAAGTACGTCTTTACCTTGGTCTGAACCTGCTCCATCACGGAAATATTCTGCGATAGATAACCCTGATAAAGCAACACGTGCTCTAGCTCCAGGTGGCTCATTCATTTGTCCGAAAACGAAAGTAGCTTTCGATTCTCTCATTCCTGGCATATCTACTTTTGACAAATCCCAACCTCCATTTTCCATAGAGTGCATGAATTCTTCACCATATTTAATAATTCCAGACTCTAACATCTCACGAAGTAAGTCGTTTCCTTCACGAGTTCTTTCACCTACTCCTGCGAATACAGAAAGTCCACCGTGACCTTTTGCAATATTGTTAATCAACTCCTGAATCAATACTGTTTTACCAACTCCAGCACCACCGAACAATCCAATTTTACCTCCTTTTGCATAAGGCTCGATAAGATCGATTACTTTGATACCTGTAAATAAAACTTCAGAAGATGTAGATAAATCTTCAAATCTTGGTGCTTGACGGTGAATTGACATTCCGTTTTCACCTGTTTTTGGTAAATTTCCTAAACCATCAATTGCATCACCAATTACGTTAAACAAACGTCCGTAAACATCTGCACCGATTGGCATTTGAATTGGGTTTCCAGTAGAAACTACATCTGTACCTCTACTTAAACCATCTGTAGAATCCATAGAGATAGTACGAACTGTATCTTCTCCGATATGAGATTGTACTTCAAGTACAAGTAAAGTACCATCTTTCTTAGTGATTTCTAATGAATCATAAATTTTTGGTAATTCAGCATCTTTAGTGTTGAATACTACGTCAACTACTGGTCCGATGATTTGAGAAACTTTTCCTATTGCTTTTGACATTGCTTATGTATTTATTTAATAGCGTTTTAGAAATGAAAAAATGATGTCTTTTTTCAGAGTGCAAAGATAAATTTTCTAAATAGAAAATCAATAGCAAAAAGCTATTTTTTTATGCATTTTTTGATTTTTTTTCTATTTGAAGATTAAATCATAGAGAAATCAATATTCAATAAACAAAAAACCACCAACCGAAGTTGATGGTTTTGGTTAAATTTTGGATAAATCTTACAACACAGAAGGGAATAATATTCTGTAATCTCCGAAATCTACATCTTTAAAGTTTGAACCGTATTTTAAGTTTATTGCTTGTAAAAATTTATTAGCTATCAAAGCATATCCTCTTGGGCTTGGATGAACTCCATCTAATGAAAATCCTCCACCAGTTACAAAAGCAGAAGTTACTGTAAATCCACCATTGCTAATACCTGATCCTGCAACTTGAACTAAAGCAGCATTAGCATCAACAAATGCTAAACCTTTAGAAGTAGCTAGAGATGCAATTGTTGCATTATATGCATCTGTTGCAGTTTTTACTTCAGCGGTTTCTGTTGCTGTTAAGATTGCATTATCTTGCATTGGATAAGAAACACCTATTGTATTAAAAGGTGAAGGTGCTCCTGTTTGAGTAGTTCCTATTATTCCTCTTGCTGTTAGTAAAACATAATCTCTTGTTGCTGGCACTTTACTAGCATGTCTTGCTTGACCATAAATACTTCCTAAGTAAGCTGCTGTAGTTGGACCCACAGTAGGAGTAAGTGCTGCAGTTATTTGTGTAGAAATATTTATTAAACTTTCATCTCTAATTAAAAGTGGGTTTGCTTCAACTGTAGCTGCATTACCATCGTCAGCAACAAGTGTTACAAAACGAGTTGGTAAACCTGCACCAGTTAATGCAGAATTTATTCCTCCAAACAAAGCATTTAATTGGCCTGCGCTTGCAGCAGGTAAACCTGGAATTGGATTTGTAGGAACTGTAGTAAAGAATGGTACAGATGTCACATAAGGAATGTTTGCAACTACACCTTTTGCTCCATTTGCAGTTAAATTAGTCACTAAAGTATTGTAAACACCTGCGAAAACTGTTGGATCAGTGATGTCACTTGCTCCATAAGTTGCTGGGTTTGAATTCCCTGTTTGGTTTATTCCTGTACCACCTGAAGTTGCATAGCCTAAAACGTCATTATTTCCAATCCATAAAGAAAAGAAAGTAGGGTTTTGAGCTGTAGCATCATCGATTATTTTAGAAGTAGCTGAAGAAGAAAATCTAACATAATATGGATTAGCTTGGCCTAGTGGAACTCCTGCTGGATTTCCGTAACCTGCTGCAAGTAAATGATAACTTTTCGCTCCTGGCACACCTAAGTTATTAAAAGAACCTGTAAGTTTTGTTGTTACCTCCGTTGAAGGTGTTCCAGCAACTGGCA
>JAAFHW010000109.1 GCA_013298525.1 Flavobacteriia bacterium | reverse complement strand
TTCATTGAGAGCAAATGGTGCTTCAGCTAATAGTGTTGCAATTGGGTTTAATGCACTTAATTCAAATACCGCAACAAGCAATACTGCCATTGGTTATAATGCATTAAGAACAAATGGTGCTGGCACTGGAAATGTAGCAATAGGTAACCAAGCTGGTGAATTTGAAACAACTTCTAATAAATTATATATAACGAATTCAAGTACAAATGCTACAACATCGCTGATTTATGGAGAGTTTAGTCCAACAAGAATTTTGAGAACAAATAGTACTTTTCAAATAGGTGATCCAACAACAACTGGATTTGTTTTTCCTACAGCTAGAGGAACAAATGGGCAAGTTTTACAAACTGACGCTGCTGGAATTTTGTCTTGGGTTGCTCCTTCCAGTTTAACTATTACAGAAACTGATCCGCAAGTATCTTCTGCTACTAACAATAGAATTCCAAAATGGAATGGTACAACACTTGTGGACGGAATTTTAGTTGATGATGCTACAAATGTTGGAGTTGGAATGACTCCATTGGCAGGAAATAAATTAGATGTAAATGGTAATACCAGAACAACCAATTTCCAAATGACAACTGGCGCAACTGCAAATTACATTTTACAAAGTGATGCCGTTGGAAATGCAACTTGGGTTCAAAACCCAATAAATACTTTGTCAGTAGTAAGAACAAACTTAAATGCAAATCAAGCTCTAAATAATACAGGATGGCAATTGATTAACTTCAATACTGTAGTAATTGATACAAATACTGAATTTGCAAGTAATCGTTTTACTGCAACAACAGCTGGAATTTATGAAATCAATGCTGGTTATCATACTGATAATCAAAGTAATTTTCAACAATATTCTATTGGAGTATATGTTAATGGTTCATTATACCAACAAACTACAGGAAATCATTCAAATTTAGGAACTGTTTCTAGAAACATTAATTGTGTAGTAAATTTAGCAATTGGAGGTTATGTTGAAATTTTTGCAGAAAATTATCAAACACCTGTAGATATTGATTCGTTTTCAGGAAAAACTTTTTTTGAAATAAGGCAAATAAAATAAAATTACAAAAAATTATATTTTTTTCTGCATTTTATCGTTTTTAATAGTTTTTTATCGAATAAAAATATCTGCGAATATATTTTGTTAGTAATTTTAAGAAAATCTTTGTATTTTCTAAAACTAATGAATTATGAAAAAGATAATTTTACTCCTCTGTTTTATAGTATTTAATCTATACCAAACCAATGCTCAAATTGGAATTGGAACAACATTACCAAATGCGCAATTAGATATTCGTTCAAGTAATCAAGCGACTCCTGCAAATAATGATGGAATATTAATTCCAAAAGTTAATGTATTTCCTGCTACTAATCCTACAGTTGCTCAACAAGGTATGCTTGTTTACTTAACAACAGCTACAACTTTTTTAGCAACTTCAAGACAACCAGGCTTTTACTATTGGAACAATCCTACTTCCGATTGGATTGGATTGAATTCTGTTGCTAATGGTGACCATGATTGGTATGAAGTTGCAACAACATTACCACCAAATGCCATCACTGACGATATGTTTCATACAGGAAATGTTGGAATAGGAACTTCAACAATAGCAGCAAATACAAAACTTGAAGTTAATAGTGGAACTACAAGTGATGCTATTTATGGTCATTCTAACAATGTTGGTGGTATTTTAGGTAGAGAAGTAAATTTTTCATTTGGAACACCATCACAATCTTTATTAGGAGCTGGCGTTTATGCAAATAATCCTGCTGCAGGATATACAAGTATTTTTGCTCAATCAACTGGTTCGGCAACAGTAGCTGCAAACATTTCATATTCTGATGTATGGATTGGAAGTTATAATTATGTACAAAACAATACTTCTACTTCAAATCCACCAGCAAACTATAATCAACTAAATATAACAAATTCGGCATTAGGTGGTTCTCAAATAGCATTGAGAGGCTACAATTCTAGAGGGACAACAACAGGGAATCCAGGATATTCAATAGGTGCTCAAGGTGTTGCAGACAGTCAAAATCAAGATGCGATGGGTGTTCAAGGTTTATCTTTCAGTAATGGAGCTATAAGAATTGGTGGATATTTTGAAGGATTATCATATCCTGGAGTTTCACAAGCATATGCTTATGTTGGTGGAACTGTAAATAGTGGGGTAACCCAAAGAAAAATTATTGGAACGGGTTCAGTTTCTGAAATTATTCCAACTGAAAACCATGGTAGAGTAACATTAACATGTCCAGAATCTCCTGAATATTGGTATCAAGATTACGGAACAGTAGAGATGATAAATGGTAAAGCTACTATAATAGTTGATGAAATTTTAGCTGACATCATTGTAGTGGATGAAGAAAATCCTTTAAGAGTAATTTGTACACCTGTGGGAATGCCTTATTTCAATGGAATTACAATCATGTCTCAGACTAAAAACTCAGTTGAAATTTTAGAACTAAATGGCGGAAATCATTCAGGGAAGTTACAATACCAACTAGTTGCAAAGCCTAAAACAAATTTTGGAGAAGGACGTTTTCCTCAAGCTCCAGGTCCGGGTTATCTAAAATCTGACAAAGAACCAATGGCAGCAAAAGCTAAAAACCAACCTGCAGATGGAAGAAAAGTTTTTAGTTGGCCAACAGATCATATCGTTTACAAGTATAATCCAGAAGATTATGTTTCTATAGGTGATGTAATTCCTGCAGGTCCAAATGCTGGTAAAATTAAACTAGGAGAAGGTAAATACGGAGAAGGTATTCCTGCTAAAAAACCATAGAGATAAAAAAAACAATAAGAGCGATGCTAAAACGTGTAGACATCGCTCTTATCAACCTAACCAATAAACAAACAATCTTTTATTTCTTAATATATTTTTCAAATTCTTTTGTTTGAACTCTTGCTTTTAAATCATGTAACAAGTTGTACAAACCAAAAAACGTTCTGTTTATGTACAAAAAGTGTTTTGAGCCTCTATTACCATTCATTTTTCTTAATTGAGTATCCTTAGCGAACTCCTCTCCCATTGTTGCAATTTGACCAAAGAAATCATCATCAGAAAAATCGAAGAAGTCTCCGTGAAATGGTTTGGTAAATAAGCTCAACAAATCATGAAATAACTTTGTAAAATATTTTATTTCTTCTTTAGAATCATCTAATCTTAAAATCTCTAATTCATATAATTTTTCGTTAAACAATTTCGGATTATCAATCACTGCTGGATTTGCTAATTCAAAATAAGGAACATAAAATTCTAAAGGAACATGTTTGATACAACCAAAATCAATTGCAACTAATTTATCGTCTTTATCAATCAAGAAGTTTCCAGGATGTGGATCAGCATGCACTTGTTTTAAATGATGCATTTGATACATATAAAAATCCCAAAGCGCTTGACCTATTTTATCACCTTTAACTCTATCCGTATTGTGAGAAGCAAATTCTGACAAATGTTCACCATCAATCCATTCCATTGTCAAAATTTTCTCTGAAGACAATTCTGAATAATATTTTGGGAAACGTAAATTTGTAATGTGTTTACACCAATCAGATACTTCTAAACTTTGCTTTAATTCTAAATTATAATCAGTTTCTTCCAATAATTTATCTTCAACTTCTTTAAAATATTTATCAGAATCTTTACCTTTTATGTTAAACATTCTAATCGCGAATGGTTTCACTAAAGCCAAATCAGAACTTATACTATCCGCAACACCTGGATATTGGATTTTCACAGCAAGATTTTTCCCATCTTTGGTTGCTTTGTGTACCTGACCGATACTCGCAGCATTCATAGCATCTGGCGTAAACGTGTCGTATAAGTTCTCTGGATATTGACCTAAATATTTTTTAAATGTTTTTCTAACTAATGGTGCAGATAAAGGCGGTACCGAAAATTGTGACAACGAAAATTTATCTACATATTGTTGTGGCATAATGCTTTTGTCCATGCTCAACATTTGAGCAACTTTCAAAGCACTTCCTTTTAAATTCTTTAAACCATCATAAATATCTTCGGCATTGCTTTCGTTTAATTTATCACGATTTAAAGATGGATTTACAATCTTTTCACCATAATAAGCAACATAGTTTCCTCCAACTTTGAATCCGGTTTTAACTAATTGACTGGCGCGCTCTATCTTTCCTGTTGGAATTTTATCTAATGTTTTCATACTTGTGCTGAATTTATTTCAGTATTAATTCATTTTTTCTTTCCAAAGGAATTTTCCTAAATCGAATAAACTTTCTAATGGTTTTGTATCTAACAAATCAACCACTGTATTTACGGATTTTTCGATTAAGACATCTGTTTTTTCAAAAGCTACAGAAGTATCATCTATCCAAAATTTCAATAAAAATAAGAACTGAATCCATGCTCCTTCTGCAAAAACTGGTTTGGTGATTTTAGAAATTTTATCACTAACCATATTTTCATTCTCATCAATAATACTTACGATAAAATCTTTAAAATGGTTTCTGAATTGTTTTAAACTTTTCAAATTCTTCAATCCTTCTTTGTTCTCTTTCAAAGAAAACACCACATAACTTCTGTTCAAGGTTAAAATTTCGAACAAAGTAAAATACAATGTCAAAAGTTTATTTTTATCTGAATAACTTTCAAAAGCTTCGTCTTTCTTAATAGAAGCCTCTGCATTCTCAAAAAATTTAACCCAAATTTCCTGCCTCAATCCATCCAACGAACCAAAGAATTTGTAAAACTCTGTTTCTTCCATTTTGTGTTCTTTACAAAATGAGAATACATTTTTAGGTTCGGCATTATTGCTTAGAACATAATCCATGTACATAGAAATAATGGCATCATCAGTTACCAATTTCTTTTTGCTTGTTGTTTTCTTAGAAGTTTCCATTTGAAATAAATTTGATTGTAAAATTACTTATTGTTTAACAATTAATGAAATTATCTAAACAAAAAGTTTTGTTAAATGTTGTTCAAAATATTTGAAAATAAAAAAGCGACCAATGAAAATTGACCGCCTTTAATGAAGTTATAAACTCTAAAACTTAGTTTCCAGCTTGTTTTTTAGCATCTTCAACCATTTTTTCATTTGCTGTAATTGCAAACTCAACTCTACGGTTTTGAGAACGACCTTCTGGAGAATCGTTAGTTGCAATAGGATCTGCTATGCCCATACCAACCATTTTAAAACGAGACATATTTAATCCTTTAGACTCTAAATATTTTTCAACAGAAATTGCTCTCTGTTCAGATAATGTCAAGTTATATTCTGGTTTACCTGTAATATCAGTATAACCATAAATAACAATATCAGTATCAGCATAACTTTGAAAAACTGGAACTAACTTGTCTAAATTAGCTTTAGCTGCTGTAGTCAATGTAGATTTATTTGTATCAAAGCGAACAGAATTTTCGCCTAAAGTCAATTTGATTCCTTCTCCTACTCTCTCTACTTGCGCTCCAGGTAAAGCTGTTTGAATTTCTCTAGCTTGCTTATCCATTTTATTTCCAATAACGCCACCTGCAACACCTCCAATTACTCCACCAAGTACAGCGCCAATTGCACCATTACCACCTTTTCCGATGTTATTACCTAAAACTGCTCCAAGAACACCACCTGCAACAGCACCAATGGCAGCACCACGTTGAGTTTTATTAGTATTTTTAACTGACTCACAGCTTGTGAAAAGTGAACCAATACTTAACATTCCTATCAATATATAAATTGTGATTTTTTTCATTTTTTATAATTTTAAATTATTTAATTTTTTTGAAATTGATAAACAACATCAATTGACTTCCCTCCAACATTAGCTTTATCAATCAATTGAAAGCTAGTTTCAGTTTGATTTGCAACTGTCAAAATATAACCTTCAACTACTTTTTTCGACTTAGTTTCGTTGATTATTTTCATAACAAAATATCCATCGTCATTAATAAACCATGTAATTGGTGATGAAAAACTAGTACAACTAGAGTTATTTAAAGCCATTTCACCTTTATTGTTATTTGAAATAAATTTCCAAGTACTTCCAACAAAACATTTAGAATCTGCAATATCAAATGAAGTAACTTTGATATAATCTGAACCTGGATAAGTAACTGAACTTATAGTCCAACTACCTTTCGCTAAAACTTGTGAACTTTTATCAAGTCTAGTATTTGTAACATTTTGTTTTGGTTTACAACCAATCACAAAAGATACTAATAATAATAGAAGAATACCATTTTTCATATTTTATTTTAATTTAGTTTAATGTACAAAGGTAGCTATTAATTGATTTCTAAATTTACATGATTTCTAAAAAAACTTATAGAATTACTTCTACGTCATTTTGTCATATTTAAGTTTTTGGTATTGAATTTGACTTAAATATTAGAAATCGTTTAACTTAAAAGTTCAAAATATGTCAACAGGAAAAATTAATGTTTCAGTAGAAAACATTTTCCCTTTAATCAAGAAATTTCTTTACAATGACCACGAAATTTTTCTTCGTGAATTGGTTTCAAATGCTACAGATGCAACTTTAAAATTAAAACATTTAACTAGTATTGGTGAGGCTAAAGTTGAATATGGTAATCCGATTATCGAAGTAAAAATCGATAAAGAAACCAAAAAACTTCACATCATCGACCAAGGTTTAGGAATGACTGCCGACGAAGTTGAAAAATACATCAATCAAATTGCTTTTTCTGGTGCAGAAGAATTTCTTGAAAAATATAAAGATTCTGCCAAAGATTCAGGAATTATTGGTCATTTTGGTTTAGGATTTTATTCGGCTTTTATGGTTGCTGAAAAAGTTGAAATCATAACAAAATCATTTAAAGACGAACCAGCAGCACATTGGACCTGTGATGGAAGTCCAGAATTTACATTAGAAGCATCAGACAAAACGTCTCGTGGAACTGAAATTATTCTTCATATTGCTGAAGATTCTCTAGAATTTTTAGAAGAATATAAAATCAGAGAATTACTTACAAAATATAATAAGTTCATGCCTATTCCAATTAAATTTGGAACACGCAAAGAAACTTTACCAAAGCCAGAAGATGCTGCAGAGGATTTTGTTGCAGAAACTATTGAAGTAGACAATATCATCAATAATCCAACTCCAGCTTGGACTAAATTGCCAACAGATTTAACGGATGAAGATTACAAAAGCTTTTACCACGAATTGTATCCAATGCAATTTGAAGAACCTTTGTTCAATATTCATTTGAATGTGGATTATCCTTTCAATTTGACTGGAATTTTGTATTTCCCAAAATTGTCTAACGACATGCAAATGCAAAAAGACAGAATTCAAATGTATCAAAATCAGGTTTTTGTAACCGATAACGTAGAAGGGATTGTTCCAGAATTTTTAGGAATGTTAAAAGGTGTAATTGATTCGCCAGATATTCCTTTGAATGTTTCGCGTTCTGGATTACAAGCAGATAGTAACGTGAAGAAAATATCGAATTATATCACAAGAAAAGTAGCTGATAAACTAAAAGGTTTATTCAACGAAAATCGTGAAGACTTCGAGAAAAAATGGAATGACATCAAAATCGTTTTAGAATACGGAATGTTATCGGAACCAAAATTCTACGAAAAAGCAGGCGATTTTGTTTTATATCCTTCAGTTGATGATAAATATTATACTTTATCAGAATTGAAAGACGCCATTACTGCAAATCAAACTGACAAAAACGGAAAATTAGTAGTTTTATATGCTTCTAATAAAGATACGCAACATGGTTATGTAGAAATTGCAAAAGATAAAGGATATGAAGTTCTATTTTTAGATTCTCCTATTGTTTC
>JAAFHW010000108.1 GCA_013298525.1 Flavobacteriia bacterium | reverse complement strand
GATTAGTTTTTTAGTATTTACATTGGGATAATTTGGATATAAACCTTGTCTATTCTTCAGATAAAAATGTTTGCTTTCTTTCTCGTTTAATGTGCTTCTAAAGTATAAACTCACTACTTTATTTTCTCTATTTTTTAAAGCAAAACAGATTGACCATTTACCAAAAACGCCGTAAGCGGTTTCTCCTGTTCTGCCTTTGTTCCCTCTGTCAATTAGCAATCCATATTCTAAACATTGATTAATCAAAGTTTCGTCTTTTCGTGTACCGTGATGGAACTGACCACCATTATAACCGACTTCTATTTTTTTATTGTCTAAACTTCTGCTTTGTAGATATTCTTTTGCTGGTTTGCTGTTGCTGATGGCATTTTTAAAATATTGGTACATATTGCCCAAAAATTGCTCTCGTGATAAATCTTGCTGATACCTTTCGTTTTTGTTGGGTTCTTTATGTCCTAAAATTTCTACCGCTTTGTTAATGGCTTCGTGTTTAGTACAATTTTCTTTGTACAATATAAAATCTATCACATCCATACTTTTGCCGTGTGTTTTACAGCTCGAACTAAAACAATATGCCGTTTGTGTTTTGTAATACACTTGAAAACTTGGGGTTTTATCTTCGTGGAACGGACAATTTAAACGACTTTGTTTGTCAGTTTTTAAGCCGTAATAATGCAATACGTTAGACATTGTTAGGTTTTCTTTTATTTGTGTGATTTCCATTGTATAAAATTTAACATTTTTATATTTCTGCGAATATTTGGTACAAATATAGATTATTTTATTATTGATACAAATAATAACTTATTTTTATATACCATTTTTTATATTAAATTTGCACTATAAAGCAGTATAAACACGCTTTTAATACCATAAATACGCAGACTATGGATACTTTTGGAAAAAAACTTAAAGAAGCTAGAGAAGCAAAAAACTTTTCACAAGCAGAGATAGCACGACAAATTGAAGTACATCACTCTATAATTGGGAAGTACGAGCGTGACGAAGTAAAACCTTCTATTGATGTAGTTAAGAAGTTAGCCCAATCGCTAGGAACTACCGTTAGTTTTTTAATGGGAGAAGCAGAAAACCAAAATATATTTAAAGATCCTGTAATGTTTAAAAGAATGGCAGATATTGAAAGCTTGCCCGAAAAAGATAAACAATGCTTACTTCTTACCGTAGATAATTTTATTAAAGCTACTAAACTGAATAGTTTATAAATAAAAAAACCTTGCATTTTGCAAGGTTTTTTTATCATCACTTATCTTAAAGATCTTTTGAAAATTTTAAATCTTTTGAAAATTTTAATTCCCTTTCCTTAAACTTCTTATAATAGTAATCATCATCAGGAGTGGAGATTATGTAAAATTCATTATGTTTATTGACTTGAAAAGACGATATACCTCTATAATGTGTTAAACTTAACAATTCAGGAACATGTACTTCTCTTATCTCATCAATGGTTTTAAAATGTTTATTAATTTTTCTAATTAATTTCTTTGATACATTCTTAAAATTAAAATAAACCCTTACACCATTAATTTTTTTTACGTCAGCAACATTTGGATGTGTTTCTAATGGAAGAGCATCAATACCAATAACAAGATCTTTATCTTCTATTTCAATAATATTAACAATAATAATAATACCATCCTTTGAAAGGTTTAATCTTGGGAGCTCTCTTGCAATATGCTCATCTAAAATAGTCGCTATTAATTCTGTTTTACATTGAGTATAACCCAAAAAACAATTTAATAATAAAGCAAAATATAATATCTTTTTCATAAATAGTATATTTTATCTTCGATTACCAATTATAGTTGCACTCTGACTATCATACTTTATGTAAGTCTTTTCAGCTGGACCATATAAATATGCACTGTTAGGTTTTGCGCCTCCTGACATAATTGCTCTGTCACCAAATGGTATTCCTACAGGTTCAAAAACAGGTCCTTTATTAAAGTATCTTGAAAACCCTGATGGATTTAATGGGCTTGTTCCTGGATGTGAATGATTATTTTCAATCCAATTTGCATCACTAACTAAATGATTTCCTCCCAAATCTATACTGCCTGCTTGTCCCATAGGCGACACATTTGGTAATCCTTTTGCAGATTGTTCTCCAAGCGCAAGTATATTCATTGAAAAACCATCTTTAAAACTGAACATGTCTAACCCAAATTCTGCATTTGAAGTATTATTTGCAGTGGTTGAAGCTGCAAACTCAAAAACATCTCTTGCTACTTTATCATCTCCAATAAGCATATACTCATGTGTTCTACTTACTGTTTCATATTTCTGAATTTCCCCTATTTGAGATTTCCCATCTTTATGGTCAATTTGCATCGTTTTATCTCCACTCTCATTAGTAAGTACGTCAAAGTTGTCGTTAGTTTTTGTTCTTTCGACTGAACCATTATTCATAAACTTAATAATGTCATCGCTTTCTCTACCATCTGGATCAATGAACCTTAAAGGATTATTATAGCAAAAAGTGTAAGGCGACCAACTTGGGAACTTCTCCGCTAGTGGGTCAGTACTTAACCACAACTGCACACTTTTAGCCTCGTGCGAGCGCATCAGCTCGCCTGTGCGATGCACTATTTTAAATTTTGGCTTGTATGTTAGTTGTAATGCTCCCATTGATAGAGCCAAAAATACATTTTATTTTTCATTTGAAGATTTCAATTGAAAAAAAAATATGCGTTTGTTTTTGATTGGATTTGAAGTAATTAAAACCAATTTTAAGCGTGATTTTAGCTTAAATAAGCCTCGTTTTATCGTTGGCTTATACTTTGCTTGTTTTTATATCAAAGTGCTTTTTTTTGGTTTATTTCTTGCTGATGTACTTTTTTTATCCATTTAATAAAGTGGGCTCAGGTGGGCTTATCGTGGGCTTATCCTCGGGACATCTACGGGACATCGTCGGCTGAAGTATAAATTATTTTCTCCTTCAGATGAAAAAAAAACTGCGTTTACTTTTCCAATAATCCAAAGCAAAAAAGCCGGAACATTAAATTTATAACTAAACCCGGCTGATTGGCTTTACTTGTGCGCTCGATTTTTTTGGAAGATTGCCATTAGTTAAATGTTGTTTTTTAATCGGGTTTTCTTTGGCAATCTTCTAAAAAAATGAGCATAGCCTTACGGCGATTGAGTTATGCGGTTCAACTAACACCCCAAGTGAAGCAAAAAAAGCGGTGCTTGCAAGGAGCGTTTTTTGCTGAACGGGTGGCGGTGTTGCGGCAATCAAACAGCCACCACAGGACTGGGAACAGCGGAGTTTACGGAGCTGTGTAAGGACTGTGAGCGTGGAACGGCACGGAAAAAATTAAAGTCAGCCCTTTGGGCGTTCCTTGATTTAGGGCAACCGAAGTGCGCCAACCGTGATGGCTGGTTGAGAGAGCAACCGCCAAAAAGTGGCGTGGCGGTAGACGCAAACACGGCACCACGTAGCTTGTCGGAGTGGTGCGGTGTTGCGGATGCAGAAGCCACGCCGAACGCAGGAAGAGAACGTGTGGAGACTGGGAACGCCGACAACAAAAAAAGAGCTGCTTTTTTTCAAAGCTGCTCTTTTTTTTGGTGGCAAGTGGTCTGTGGAACGGAAGGAGGCACGACTGACTGGAACAGCCCAGCGGAACAAAGAGAACGACCGAAGAGAGACCGCTTGATTGCTAGTGTTCTTCATTGCAGATAGTTTCTATTTAGCACTTTATCTTTTCTTTTTTATCTAATTGGATGATAATCATTAACGGCGTTTTGTAGTAGTTCAAATTCTGTTTGTTTGTATTGGATTGTTGTTGATGCTCGTCTGTGTCCGCTAAAAACTTGTACTATTCTTGTATCGTTTTCTTTTTTTAAAAAGTTTGCTATAACCGATTGCCGTATCTTGATTGGTTTTATTTGTTCTGTCTTTGGCTTTGTTTCATTTATCATTTTTCCTATGCCGTGAGGATTGATTTTTTCGCCGTATTGACCAAGTATAAAACTGGTTTCTGTTTCCTTTTTATTGTTGTATTTCAATAATTTAATTCTGTCTTTTTCTAAATAATTGTAGATTAATAATATTTGTTTTGCTTGTAATGGTAAGGTTCTACTTTGTGGACTTTTGGCTGTTAGTTCCTCGCTTGCTTTGATGAAGATTTCGCATTTTTCTAAATTGATGTTTTGTATTTCTAGTTCTGCTATTTCTTTGACTGTTAATGCTTGATAAATCAATAAACTAATGATAATTTTATTTCTATTTTCTAAATATTTTTTCTTTCTGATTTGGTAGGTTTCAAAAAAGGTTTCTAGTGTTTCTGGGCTGTAGAGTGTGTCGACTTGTATTTGTTTATCAATTTTATCTTTTAAAAATAATTCACTGCAAGGATGATCATTTCTTTGTCCTGTTTCTAATAAATAATTGAAGTATATTTTAACTCCATACAAGCAATGTCGTAATGTTTTTGGGTGTAGATTGTAGTTTTTTCGTAAGTGTTCTATATAGTTTAAAACCTCTTTAAATGTGGCTTTTGATGCTTTGTTTTGGTAATAATCTGTAAACCTTTTTATTAAAAATAAATTGCTGTATAAAGTGCTTTTGCTATACTTTTTCTCTAAATATTCCTTTAATTCCATAATCTAAAAAATTTAAAAAATCTAAATAATTTAAAAGATTATAGTATTGATTTTAAGATTAATAACCCTTTATATTATTGATTTGTTCTTGTGTAATGTGTGTGTAAATTTCTGTACTCTCGATGTGGCTATGTCCTAAAAACTTTTGAACCTGTTCGAGCTTCATTCCGTTTTGTAGTAGATGTGTTGCGATGCTGTGCCTTAAATTGTGTATTCCAATACTGTTTAATTCAGTTTCATTTAAGTTTAATTTTGCTTTATAAATAAGGGTTTTAAGTCGTTTGTTTAGCGTTCCTGTTTGCATTCTTTGCCCTTTGCTATGCACAAAGATTTCATTTGTTTTTCTTTCAGATGAAAAAATAAATTCTTCTAATTCTGTTTTGATTTTATCACTTATAGGAACTAATCTGCGTTTGCTATTTTTACCTTTCTGAACAATTACTAAATTCTCACTAAATCTAATATCTTCTTTGTTTAAGTCGCTCATTTCTTGTACTCTTAACCCACAACCATAACCAATATTTAATATCGTTCTTTCTTCTAAATTGGCCACTTGGTAAAGTGCTTGTATTTGGTCCTGGCTAAATATAAATCGTGCTACTTTTTCAGTTCCGTTTGTAAATTTTAGATGTGATGCTGGATTGCTTTTTATCGTTTCAATTTCTAATAAATAACCTAAATATTGCTGAAGGTTTCGCATATGGTCGTAGATGCTTTTTTGCTTTAGTGCTTTTCCTGTTCGCTGGCTTTTTTTGTCCTTTAAATAATCGTTGTAGTCTGCTATTTCTTTTGGTGTAACTTCCTTTATAGTAAAGATTTTATTGCTTTCTAAATAACTAAAAAATTCTCTTAAATATAAATATCTGCTTTGTGTAGTTTCGGGATTTAATCCTAAAATGTCTAAATGTTTTTTGTAGTTTACGGCTTGTTCTTGATAAAATTCTGTATAGATTTTGTGTTTACTTGGTGCTCCCATCTTCTTTTTAGTTTCAGGTTTTTTTAGTTTCAAGTTTGCTTCGCCTGTTCGCCTTTGTCAAGGCTCGGGTCAAGTTAATACGATGCTTTTATAGTTTATGATGCTTTTGCTTACTCAATATTTTGAATTTAGGAACGCTAGACTATTTTTTTACTGTTTTCTTATATTTTACAATACTTTACACCGTTTTCTAGTGTTCCTTTTGCGTTCCTTTAGTGTTCCAACTTACTTTTGCTCTTGTCGTAGCTGCTCTATTTGAAGCATTAGAAAATCCTTGATTTATTCACTTCTTTTTTTATTGTTTTTTTTAAGGAGTTCATGAATAAAAGATTACTTATTTTTAAGGCCTTCGATTTGGTTCATTAAGTAATCTTTTATTTCAGCTCTTAATTTTTGGTAATTGTCCCAATAGGAGATTTTATATTTTATGCCTTTGTTTGCAAAACCTCCAACCTGTTTGATGTATTCTAACTCTAAAAGTGTTTGTATGTATCTAAATATTTGTGTTTTACTACTGTTAAATTCTTGGCGTATTTCTCTTAAAATAAACTCTTGGTTTTCGGTTTTAACGTGTTTTTTTAATCGTTCAAAAAATTGTCTTAAACTTCCATCAAGTTCATCAACTTTGAGTATTATACTTTCAAAAAGTACCTCTGTTGCTTGTTCTATGTCTTCGATTTCGGTTATTAATTGGTTGTTGTTTGTGAGTTTTCTTTGGTATTGATTTAAGAACGTTACTTGTTTAATTACAGCTTGATACATTTCGTTTAATCGGCGTATTTTATGCACTTTCTCTGGTAGATGTAATTGTGTTGCATATGGATTAATGACTTCATATATTTTTAAACTTCTAATGATTTGCTGTATAAAGTGGATTGTTTTTTGGCTTTGGTTTGGATCTATTTCTCCTGCGTTGCGTTTGTTTTGGTATTCGATTATTCTTGTGGTTTGTGCTGCCGATTCGTCAACGGCTATTAAAAAACTTCTGCTCATATTATCCTCGTAGGTTTCGCCTTTGGTGGTTGCTGATAAACTGGAGAACTGACCTTTTACAATCTTGTGAGAAGATTTGTTATTTCCTTTTTTGTCTTTGATAGTTACAGAACTTCTTAAAACTTGATTGCTTATAAATTCTCGCAAGGCATATAGTGCATCTTCTTTTAAACCGTCTAAATCTTCAATAATCACCACCTTTTGGAATAAATCAAACTCACCCCAATTGTATAAACTACTCTCTGTAATTCGTGTAAATCTTAATACGTCTTCTTGAGGCATTAAATCTGCAATTCTACTTATAATATGTGTTTTTCCGCTTCCGCTTGAGCCTTGAACTAGTGCGTGTAATGGGCTTTTGTTTAAATAACTAATGATTATTAAAAATAATAACATTCTGCTGTTTTCTTCTCCAACTATGCCTGCTTTGCCGATTTCTATATTTAAGTTTTTTAGTAGATGTTTTCGTTTTAGGAAGTCTATTGAGGTTGGAAGTTGGGAGCTGGAAGCTGGAAGTACTTCGGTTGTTTTATCTTCAATTGAAAAAGAAGGATTTAACTCGGTTCTTTGGTCTAAAAGTTCAATAAAAATATCTTCGTTGTGTAGTTGTAGTGTTTCGTTGATGTCTTTGTTTATTGGTTCTAACACACTTATTTTTATTGTTGGCACTTCTTCTAAAAGTAGGCTAGCATATTTTGTAATGGCTTCTTTTCCTGCGGTATCATTGTCAAAAGCAAAGATGATTTCTTCTAATTGTTTGAGTTCCTTAATGGCTTTGATGTGTTCTTCAGTTAGTCCGTTAGTTCCATAACACGCTAGTAAACTGTAATTTTCCTCAATATTTTTTATCTGAAGTAATGAAGCTCCATCAATAATACTTTCGGTTAAGATTAGTTTTTTAGTATTTACATTGGGATAATTTGGATATAAACCTTGTCTATTCTTCAGATAAAAATGTTTGCTTTCTTTCTCGTTTAATGTGCTTCTAAAGTATAAACTCACTACTTTATTTTCTTTGTTTTTTAAAGCAAAAACAATACACCATTTACCAAAAACGGTGTAAGCTGTTTCTCCTGTTCTGCCTTTGTTCCCTTTGTCAATTAGTAATCCATATTCTAAACACTGATTTATTAGGGTTTCGTCTTTTCTTGCTCCGTGATGGAACTGACCACCATTATAACCAACTTCTATTTTTTTAAAGTCTAAACTTCTGCTTTGTAGATAGTCTTTGGCTGGTTTACTGTTGCTGATGGCATTTTTAAAATACTGGTACATATTACCCAAAAATTGCTCTCGTGATAAATCTTGCTGATACCTTTCGTTTTTGTTAGGTTCTTTGTGTCCTAAAATTTCTACCGCTTTGTTAATGGCTTCGTGTTTAGTACAATTTTCTTTGTACAATATAAAATCTATCACATCCATACTTTTG
>JAAFHW010000107.1 GCA_013298525.1 Flavobacteriia bacterium | reverse complement strand
CAACATTATTTTCTATAACAACTCTTCCTCCAGAAAGTAATTGATCAAAACCTTCTGGACGTTTTTTATAATAAAATGCATCTGCTCCTAGAATAGTTCCTGCTTGAATAATTACATTATCACCAATGATACAATTATCGTAAATTGAAACATTAGAATGAATGATACAGTTTTTACCAATTTGAACATTATGTCCGATAAAACAATTGGGCTGAATTATTGTCTCTTCTCCAACTATTGCAGAATTTGAAATAGAAACATTTGCAAAAGTAAAAGGTCTAAAGTGATTGGTTAATTTATTAAAGTCTCTAAACGGATCATCAGAAATTAATAATGCTTTACCCAAAGGACATTCAACTTCTTTGTTAATTAAAACAATTGTTGCTGCTGATTGTAATGCTTTATCATAATATTTTGGATGATCTACAAATACGATATCGCCTGAAGTTACCACATGAATTTCGTTCATGCCATAAACAGGAAAATCATCGGCACCAACATATTGGCAACCAATGATTTCTGCAATTTCTTTAAGAGTATGTGTTTTTGAAAACTTCATATTTTTAGTGTTCAGTATTCAGTGTTCAGTTTTACCTGATTTTGTTCACTAAAATTATTCTTTTACACGTTCCATATAAGAACCTGTTGCTGTATCAATTTTGATTTTATCACCTTCATTAATGAATAATGGAACATTTACAGAAGCACCTGTTTCTACTTTTGCAGGTTTAGTAGCATTTGTAGCTGTATTTCCTTTAACTCCTGGTTCAGCATAAGTAACTTCAAGAACAATTGAAGCGGGCATATCTACAGAAAGTGGCATGTCAGTTTCAGTGTTAATTTGAACCATTACATTAGTTCCTTCTTTCAATAAATCTGGAGCATCTAAGATTTTTTTATCTAAAGTAATTTGCTCGTAAGATTCAGTATTCATGAAGTGAAATTGATCACCTTCAGCATATAAATACTGAAATGTTTGAGTTTCAACACGAATATCTTCAATTTTGTGACCTGCAGAAAAAGTATTGTCTAAAACTTTTCCGTTAGTTAAACTTTTTAATTTAGTTCTAACGAAAGCAGGACCTTTACCTGGTTTAACGTGAAGGAATTCGATAATTTTATAAATATCGTGATTGAATTTAATACATAATCCGTTTCTAATATCTGATGTAGATGCCATTTTTATTGTTTTTTATTTTTATTTTTAATTAATAAGAACCTGAATAACCTTTCATGATTCCGCGTGATGAGTTTCTTATAAAATCTAATATTTCGTCACGTTCTGGAGATGCAGCCATTTCGGCTTCAATGATTCCAACCGCTTGAGAAGTATTGTAATTTTTTTGATATAAAATTCTATAAATATCTTGGATTTCTCTAATTTTTTCTGATGTAAAACCTCTTCTTCTTAAACCAACAGAGTTGATTCCAACATAAGACAAAGGTTCCTTTGCTGCTTTTGTATAAGGAGGAACATCTTTTCTAACCAATGAACCACCAGAAATCATGGCGTGATCACCAATATGAATAAACTGATGTATTGCAGCCAATCCACCTATTATGGCATAATTACCAACAATAACGTGACCTGCCAAAGCAACTCCATTAACAATAATTGCATTATCACCAATATGACAATCGTGAGCAATGTGAGCTGTTGCCATAATCAAACAATTTTTTCCAATTTTAGTTTGACCTGAAGCTACAGTACCTCTATTAATTGTAACACATTCTCTTACAGTAGTATTATCTCCAATTATTGCAAGTGATTCTTCACCTCCAAATTTTAAATCTTGTGGAACTGCTGAAATAACTGAGCCTGGAAAAATATTGCAATTTTTACCAATTCTTGCTCCTTCCATTATGGTAACATTAGAACCAATCCAAGTTCCTTCTCCTATTTCAACATTATTATGAATAGTTGTGAAAGGATCAATTACAACATTTCTTGCAATTTTTGCTCCTGGATGTACGTATGCTAGTGGTTGATTCATACTTTATATTTTTATTGCTTTTTAGCTATTTGTGCCATTAATTCAGCTTCTGCAACTAACTTTCCATTAGCATAAGCATTGGCTTGCATGTGACAAATTCCTCTTCTAATTGGTGAAATTAAATCACATTTGAATAATAAGGTATCTCCAGGCAACACCTTATGCTTGAATTTTACATTATCAATTTTCATAAAATAAGTAAGGTAATTTTCTGGATCTGGAACAGTACTTAATACTAATATTCCTCCTGATTGAGCCATAGCCTCAACAATTAAAACTCCTGGCATAACTGGTGCATCTGGAAAATGTCCAACAAAGAAATTTTCATTCATTGTAACATTTTTCATACCTACCACATGTGTTTCTGACATTTCAATAATCCTATCGATTAATAAAAATGGTGGTCTGTGTGGTAAAATATTCATAATTTGATGAATATCCATCAATGGTGGCAAATTCAAATCATAACATGGAACATGATTTTTTTGCTCAATCTTAATGATTTTTGATAATTTCTTAGCAAACTGAGTATTTACAAAATGTCCAGGTTTGTTAGCTATAACTTTACCTTTAATTCTAATTCCGACTAAAGCCAAATCACCTACAACATCTAATAACTTATGACGTGCAGCTTCGTTTGGATAATGTAAAGTTAAGTTATCAAGAATTCCATTCTCTTTTACAGAAATAGAGTCTTTTCCGAATGCTTTTTTAAGGTTTTCCATTGTATTTGCAGAAATCTCTTTGTCTACATATACAATAGCATTATTTAAATCACCACCTTTAATTAAACCATTATCCAATAAACTTTCTAACTCGTGAAGAAAACTAAAAGTTCTACAATTAGCAATTTCAGTTTTAAATTCTGAAAGACTTTTCATTGTAGCATTTTGAGTACCAAGAACTTTGGTTCCAAAATCAACCATTGCTGTTACTTGATAATCTTCACTTGGCATTACAAGTATTTCGCTTCCAGTAGCTTCGTCTGCAAAAGAAATAACTTCTTTCACAACATAATATTTACGTTCAGCATCTTGTTCTTCAACACCTACTTTTTCAATTGCTTCCACAAAATACTTTGACGAACCATCCATAATTGGTGGCTCAGAAGCATCTAATTCTATAATTGCATTGTCAACATCACAACCTACAAAAGCAGCTAAAACGTGCTCTGAAGTTTGAATCTTAACACCCAGTTTCTCTAAGTTGGTACCTCTTTGTGTATTGACTACATAATTAGCATCTGCTTCAATAATTGGACTTCCTTCTAAATCAACTCTTACAAATGTAAAACCGTTGTTTATAGGCGCAGGTTTAAAAGTCATTTTAACTTCTTTTCCTGTATGTAATCCAACACCTACAAGTGAAATTTCACTTTTGATGGTTTTTTGCTTAACCATAATATTCAATCTAGTTTATGTTTGTTATTTAATTTTCTTTTTTAAATCGTCTATATCGGAAACAATTTTAGGTAAATTTCTAAAATGAACATACGACTTACTGAAATCACCATAATTAAATGCTGGTGTTCCTTGCACTACTTCTCCATCACCAATGCTTTTTCCAATTCCAGATTGGGCTTGTATTCTAACATTGTTTCCAATTGTGATGTGCCCAACAATACCAACTTGTCCGCCAATCATGCAATTTCTACCAATCTTAGTAGAACCAGCAATACCTGTTTGAGAGGCAATTACAGTATTCTCTCCTATTTCAACATTATGAGCTATTTGGATTTGATTGTCCAACTTTACTCCTTTTCTTATTATTGTCGAGCCCATTGTCGCTCTATCAATTGTGGTACACGAACCAACTTCTACATCATCTTCAAGGATTACATTCCCAATTTGAGGAATCTTACTGTAAGTTCCATCTTCATGTGGTGCGAAACCAAATCCATCAGAACCAACAATGGTTCCAGAATGAATTACACAATTATTTCCAATTTCTGTTTCTGAATAAACTCTAACCCCAGCAAAAAACACACAATTATCACCAATAACTACATTATCGCCAATAAATGTATTTGGATAAATCTTTACGTTATTTCCAATTTTGACATTCTTTCCAACATAACAAAAGCTTCCTAAATACAAATCAGTACCATAAGTAACATTTTCAGAAAGCACAGAAGGCTGTTCAATACCTGACTTCATTAACTTTACCTGATTGTAATATTCCAACAATTTAGAAAATGCTTGATAAGCGTCTTCAACTTTAATCAATGTTGTTGAAATAGCTTGCTCTGGTTCAAAAGTTTTATTTACAATAGTAACAGATGCTTCTGTAGAATAGATAAAATTTTGATATTTTGGATTGGACAAAAATGTAAGCGAACCAATAGTTCCTTCCTCTATTTTGGACAATTTGAAAACTTCAGCATTAGGATTACCTATTACTTCACCTTCTAGAATACCTGCAATTTGTTCAGCTGTAAATTTCATTGCTGCAAAAATATTAAATTTTAATGAAATACTATGTATCTAGTAACACTTTTGGAAAACATATAAAATATTTGGTCACTGGTTTTGACAATGCTTTCAAATGCAATTGATCTGAAGCTTCTACAACATCTTCTATTGTTCTGTCTTTTTTCAGAATTCGAATAGGCTCACTTGATTTACTATAAGCCTGATTTTTAAGTTTTCCTTTGAAAATAAAGTAATCTGCTTCTTTTTCTGAAATTGGATGTAATTTCATGAATTTTTGCTTTAAAACCACCAAATTCTCTTTTTCAGGTTTTTCATCAGACATTTGAATTTTTAACAAATCTCTATTGATAATCATCTTACACAATGAACTCAAAACAAAATCATCATTGAATTGCCATGCTTTTATTGCTCCCATTACATCATGATCATCTAACAAAGCAAAAGTCTTAATCGTTTCTTTATCAAATGTTTCTAATGAAATTTTATTTTCCATAAAAAACAAAAGTGGTTTACTACATTCCAAATGAATTCCTTTTTGAGTCAGTTCTTTAGCTCTTTTAAGGATTTTCATTAAAATGATTTCTGCAACAACACTTGTTTTATGCAAATAAGCTTGCCAATACATTAATCGTCTAGCTACTAAAAATTTTTCTACCGAATAAATTCCTTTCTCTTCAATCACTAAAAAATCATCTTGAACATTCATCATCTGAATTAAACGTTCGCTATTGATATTTCCTTCAGCAACGCCGCTGTAGAAACTATCTCTACGCAAATAATCCATTCTGTCCATATCCAACTGACTTGATATCAATTGATACATGAATTTTCTATGATATTCACCTTTGAATATTTTAATTGCTAATGACAATTTACCATCAAATTCTTCATTCAATTCATTCATAAAAAGCAATGAAATTTCTTCATGATGCACATCCTCAACAATACTATTTTCCATAGCATGCGAAAATGGACCATGACCAATATCATGCAGTAAAATTGCAATTAACAAAGCATTTTCTTCATCCTTTGAAATTGCAACATCTTTAAATTGAAGTGTTTGAATAGCTTTTTGCATTATGTGCATACATCCCAAAGCATGATGAAAACGAGTATGATGTGCACCAGGATAAACCAAATACGACATTCCCATTTGAGAAATACGTCGCAAACGTTGAAAATAAGGATGCTGAATTAAATCGTAAATTAAGGTATTTGGTATGGTTATAAATCCGTAGATTGGATCATTGAATATCTTGAGTTTATTGGTAGGATTCACAAACGAGCAATTTTATTTTAAACAAATATAAGCTAATTGTTAAAAACAAAAAACTATTTTTTTAATGAGACTCTTTATCTTGGTAGTAATTTTTATAAATTTGCTTAAACAATAGTTAATTTTTAGTTTCAACAAATGGGAAGTAAAACAAAAATAACCGTAGAATGTACCATCAAAAGTAGTTTAGATAAAGTATGGAAATACTGGACAACACCTGAGCAAATAATGTTATGGAATCATGCTTCAGACGATTGGCACTGTCCTAAAGCAACCAACAATCTTAAAATTGGTGAACGATTCAACTATACCATGGCTGCTAAAGATGGAAGTTTTAGTTTTGATTTTGAAGGAACTTACACTGAAGTAATCGAAAACAAATCTATTAAATATGTTTTAGACGACGAAAGAGAAGTCAGCGTCGATTTTATTGCCATTGGTGATTTAGTTGAGATTGTAGAGACTTTTGAAGCCGAAACTCAAAACCCAATAGACTTACAACAATTTGGATGGCAAGCTATTCTTACTAATTTTAAAAAGTTGGTTGAAGAAAATAACTAACTATTCTTTTTCTTTTCTACCACGTAAAATATCTTCTAGAGTAGAGCACTTTACGATTTCTTCTTCACCAAAAACTAACATCGGCAAATGGATATACTCCACTGCCAATAAGTCTTCGTTTAAATAAAATTTCATATCATCCAAATTGTAAAACCATTCCTTGTCAAATTGAACTTTGTGAACAGTAGCGTCTTCCAACAACAATTTTTCCGTTAAAGGTTTCATATTGATTAATATTTCAATAATTCCAATAATCCTTCTTCAAATCTAACTTTCGGCAAATATTGATCTTCTAATGCTTTTACAAATGGAATAGCACTTTCAATACTTCCAACACGTTTTACAGGTGCATCTAAATATTCAAAACAATTCTCCATAATCATAGAAGAAATATCACTTGAAATTCCACCAAATAGAGTGTCTTCTTGTAAAATAATACATTTTCCTGTTTTCTTAACCGAAGCAAAAATAGTATCAGTATCTAAAGGCTGTAATGTTCTTAAATCAATTAAATCGGCTTTGATTTCAGGATTTTTAGATAACGTTTCTAAAGCCCAATGAACTCCTGCTCCAAAAGAAATAATAGTAACATCATTACCTTCTTTAAGCAGAGAAGCTTTCCCAAAAGGTAACGTATAATAATCTTTAGGAACATCTTGATACACCGAACGATACAATTGTTTGTGTTCAAAAAACACAACCGGATTCGGATCATTAATTGCGGTATTCAACAAACCTTTAAAATCGTATGGAAATGCAGGATAAACTACTTTCAAACCAGGAGTTTTGGTAAACCAAGCTTCGTTAGTTTGCGAGTGAAATGGTCCAGCTTGAGTACCGCCACCACAAGGCATTCTTACTACAACATCCGATTTTTCATTCCAACGATAATGTTGTTTGGCTAATAAATTAACAATTGGATTAAATCCTGAAGAAACAAAATCAGCAAATTGCATTTCAACAATAGCTTTATGACCATTGATTGACAAACCATTAGCCGCAGAAACTACAGCACTTTCACAAATTGGTGTATTTCTAACTCTTCCTTTTCCAAATTGTTCTACAAAACCTTCAGTAATTTTGAACGCACCACCATATTCCGCAATATCTTGTCCCATAATAACCAAATTATCATGGCGTTCCATAGATTGTCTTAAAGCAGTTGAAATGGCATCAATCACTCTTATGTTTTCTATTTCTTTTGAAGGATTAACTTCTTCATATTTATATGGTTGGTAAACATCATTTAACTCTTCACTTAAATCAGCTTCAACTTCAGGTTCAGCTTGTGTAATTGCCCAATGCTCATCAATTTCAGCTTTTATAGTTGCTTTAAATTCGGCATCTAATTCTTCTGATAAAACACCAACATTAACCAAATACTCTCTATAATTTGAAATTGGATCTTTAATTGCCCACATGTCCATCAATTCTTGCGGAACATATTTTGTACCACTCGCCTCTTCGTGACCACGCATTCTAAAGGTTTTAAATTCCAATAAAACTGGTCGCGGATTTACAGCTAAAGATGCTTTCAATTCGGCAATTTTAGTATAAACTTCTAAGATGTTATTTCCATCAATAATGTGGCTTTCCATTCCATAACCAATGCCTTTATCAGCAAGGTTTTCACAACGATATTGTTCGTTAGTTGGCGTTGAAAGTCCGTAACCATTATTTTCAATGACAAATAAAACTGGTAATTCCCAAACTGCTGCAATGTTCAACGCTTCGTGAAAATCACCTTCAGAAGTAGCACCTTCACCAGTAAAAACTGCGGTTACTTTACCATTTTGTTTTAATTTATTAGCCAAAGCAATTCCATCAGCAACACCCATTTGTGGACCAA
>JAAFHW010000106.1 GCA_013298525.1 Flavobacteriia bacterium | reverse complement strand
CTTTTAAACTTCTAAACTAAAGTTTATCTTTGCACCTTTAATTTGAAAACGTAAAAATGAACAAACTTTTAATAGTAGGAACGGTTGCTTTTGATGCTATCGAAACTCCTTTTGGAAAAACAGATAAAATTCTTGGTGGTGCTGCAACGTTTATCGGACTTTCAGCTTCACATTTTAATGTAAAATCAGGAATCGTTTCGGTTGTTGGTGAAGATTTTCCTCAAGAATATTTAGATTTATTGACAGCAAGAAACATCGATATCTCAGGAATTGAAATCGTAAAAGGCGGAAAAACATTCTTTTGGAGCGGTCGTTACCACAACGATATGAACTCTAGAGATACTTTAGCAACAGAATTAAACGTTCTTGCCGATTTCAATCCAGTTGTTCCTCAAGATTTTAAAAATGCTGAAGTAGTAATGTTAGGAAACTTGCATCCGCTAGTTCAATCAGGTGTTTTAAATCAAATGACATCAACACCAAAATTAGTAGTACTTGACACAATGAATTTTTGGATGGATTGTGCTTTACCAGAATTATTAGACGTTATCAAACGCGTTGATGTAATCACAATCAATGATGAAGAAGCTCGTCAACTTTCAGGAGAATATTCTTTAGTGAAAGCTGCAGCTAAAATTCACACAATGGGACCAAAATATGTAGTGATTAAAAAAGGAGAACACGGAGCGTTAATATTTCACAATGAACATATTTTCTTCGCACCAGCATTACCATTAGCAGACGTTTTTGATCCAACAGGTGCAGGAGATACTTTTGCAGGAGGTTTTTCAGGATATATTGCGCAACAAGGCGATGTTTCATTTAATACTATGAAAACTGCGATTATTCAAGGTTCTAACTTAGCATCGTTCTGCGTAGAAAAATTCGGAACAGAAAGAATGGAATCATTGAAAAAAGAAGAAGTGCAAGAAAGATTGAAACAATTCAAAGCTTTAACACATTTTGATATAGAATTATAATAAATTTATGCCTCGAAATTTTCGGGGCATTTTTATTTGAAAATACAACACACAACTAAACAACTACAATACAATGAGTGACGCAATCAAACACGAATGTGGAATTGCACTTTTACGATTAAAAAAACCGTTAGAATTCTACAAAGAAAAATACGGTTCGGCTTTTTACGGAATACAGAAAATGTATCTTTTGATGGAAAAGCAGCACAATCGCGGTCAAGACGGTGCCGGATTTGCATCGATTAAACTTGATGTTGAACCCGGCGAACGATACATAAGCCGCGTTCGTTCTAACGATGCACAAGCGATTCAAGATGTTTTCAAACAAATCAATGAACGTGTAAACGAAGAGTTGACCTTGCATCCAGAATATGCTGATAATGTGGCACTTCAAAAAGCTAATATTCCTTACATCGGAGAATTATTTCTTGGTCACGTACGCTACGGAACTTTTGGAAAAAACAGCATCGAAAGCGTTCATCCATTTTTGCGTCAAAATAATTGGATGCACCGAAATCTTATCGTTGCCGGAAATTTCAATATGACGAATGTTAAAGAACTTTTTAATAGTCTAGTAGAATTGGGACAGCATCCAAAAGAAATGGCGGATACCGTTACCGTAATGGAAAAAATTGGACATTTTCTAGATGATGAAGTTACCGATTTATACCAAGAATGTAAAAATAACGGATTATCCAAAAGAGAAGCTTCACCAGTAATTGCTGAAAAACTTCCTGTTGCCAAAATATTAAAGCGCGCTTCCAAAGGTTGGGATGGCGGTTATGCAATGGCAGGACTTTTTGGTCACGGCGACGCCTTTGTTTTTAGAGATCCTGCAGGAATTCGTCCGGCTTATTTCTATGAAGACGATGAAATTGTTGTAGTAGCTTCAGAACGACCAGTTATCCAAACAGTTTTCAACGTTGCTTTTGATAAAGTACAAGAATTACAACCAGGAAACGCATTAATAATTAAGAAAAACGGAACGGTTACCGAAGAAGAAATTATTGTTCCAACAGTTAAAAAAGCTTGTTCGTTTGAAAGAATTTATTTTTCAAGAGGAAGCGATGCTGAAATTTATCAAGAACGTAAAGAATTAGGAAAATTAATACTTCCAGCGGTTCTTGAAGCGATTGAAAATGATACGGACAACACGGTTTTTTCTTATATTCCAAATACAGCAGAAACTTCATTTTATGGAATGGTCGAAGCAGCTAATGATTTCTTGAATCAAAGAAAAAACAAGTTCATTCTTGACAATAGAAAAAAGCTAACCAAAGATTCTTTGGAAGAATTGTTATCTGTAAAAATCAGAACTGAAAAAATTGCTATAAAAGATGCCAAATTAAGAACATTTATAACGGATGATGCCAATCGTGATGATTTGGTTGCACACGTTTACGATGTTACCTATGGAGTTATTAAACCAACCGATAATTTGGTAATTATTGATGATAGTATCGTTCGAGGTACAACTCTTAAAATGAGTATCATCAAAATGATGGATCGATTAAATCCAAAAAGAATTGTTGTTGTTTCATCGGCGCCACAAATTCGTTATCCAGATTGCTACGGAATTGATATGGCAAAGTTGGAAGGATTGGTGGCATTTCAAGCAGCAATAGAACTTTTAAAAGAGCGAAATCAATATAAAATTGTTGATGAGGTTTATAAAAAATGTAAAGCACAAGAAGATTTAAAGGACTCAGAAGTAGTTAATTACGTTACAGAAATATATTCGCCATTTAGCGATATAGAAATATCAAATAAAATAGCTCAATTATTAACTTCAAGTGATATAAAAGCAGAAGTAAAAATCATTTTTCAATCAGTTTACAATTTACATATAGCATGTCCGAAGAATTTAGGTGATTGGTACTTCACTGGAGACTATCCAACACCAGGTGGAAATCGTGTTGTAAACAGAGCATTTATGAACTTTTACGAAGGAAAAGACGCTAGAGCTTATTAAAAATAGTATAAATAGTGTATTTCATCGATTATTATTGTAATTCATCAATAATATTTTGAAACACAATACACCGCCATATATCTTTGGAGGACCATAGCATTAGTAGGTTAAGTTTATGGTAGATTTGGGGCAAAAAGGGTGAAAGAAATTTCACCTTTTTTATTTTCTATAAGTTCCACTTTCAAAAAGGTTTATTTACTCTCATTTGCCTATCATCCCAATATATTAAGCCATTTTAACTGCATTTGTAGGTCTCTTCCTATTATGTTTGTATTACCATAGAATTAGTAGGTTAAGTTTATGGTAGATTTGGGGCAAAAAGGCGTTCGCTCTCGCGAACGTCTTTTTAAAAATTCACACACAAAAAAAACCGGTTGCACACACAACCGGTTTTTGATATTTATAAGACTAAGTATTATTTAGCTTCAGCATATCTTCTAGAAACTTCATCCCAATTAATTACATTAAAGAAAGCTTCAATATAATCTGGACGACGGTTTTGATAATGCAAGTAGTATGCGTGTTCCCAAACATCCATTCCTAAAATTGGAGTTCCGCCACAACCAACACCAGGCATTAAAGTATTATCTTGGTTTGGAGTTCCGCAAACTTCTAATTTTCCGTCTTTTACACAAAGCCAAGCCCAACCTGAACCAAATTGAGTTGCACCAGCTTTTGCGAAAGCAGCTTTAAACTCGTCAAACGAACCTAAATCTTTTTTAATTGCAGATAATAAATCTCCTTTTGGATGTCCACCACCATCTGGAGACATTACCGTCCAAAACAAATTGTGATTGTAAAATCCGCCGCCATTATTTCTAACAGCTGCTTTAGTCATATCCAAATTTTTAAGAATTTCTTCGATAGATTTTCCTTCTAAGTCAGTTCCTGCAATGGCTGCATTTAAGTTAGTTGTGTATGCATTGTGATGTTTTGAATGGTGAATTTCCATTGTTCTTGCATCAATATGTGGCTCTAACGCGTCATAAGCGTAAGGTAATTGTGGTAATTCAAATGCCATGATATTTTTTGTTATAAGTTAATACTAAAATTGATTTCAAATTTATACATTTATCTTTGTAAATGAAAATACTTTTTTTACATAATTACATTGACAAAACCTATAATAAAACTAAATGACATTTGATATTCAGCCCAAACATTTGCAAAACGAATTGATAAAACTAGTTCCGCTTCATGAAAATGATTTTGAAGAATTGTATGAAGTAGCTTCCGATCCTTTAGTTTGGGAACAACATCCTAATAAATTACGATATCAAAGAGACGTTTTTCAAAATTTCTTCGAAGGAGCGATACAATCCAAAGGAGCATTTTTTGTAAGAGAAGCAACAACCAACGAACCTATTGGTAGCAGTAGATTTTATGATTATAATCCAGAAACCAATTCTATATTAATTGGTTACACCTTTATAGGAAGAAAATTTTGGGGAAAAGGCTACAACAAAGCATTAAAAAAGCTTATGATGGACTATGCTTTTCAATATGTAGATACTATTTATTTTCATATAGGAGCTTTTAATATCCGTTCTCAAAAAGCAATGGAAAAAATTGGTGGAATAAAAATTGACGAATTTGAAGTAGAATATTATGGAGAAGATTCTAAATTGAATTATATTTATCAGATTAATAAAAAATAAATGCAAAAACCAGCTTTCTCCATATACGACGCATCGGCAGGATCGGGCAAAACCTATACTTTGGTAAAAGAATACCTTAAGATTATTCTATTGTCCAAAAAACAAGATGCCTATCGAAATATTCTCGCGATTACTTTTACCAATAAAGCGGTACACGAAATGAAAAGTCGTGTGGTTGATAGTTTGTCGGAATTCGCCAAAGATAATCCTACCGAAAAAGCGCTGAATTTAATGCAAGTCATTCATTCAGAAACTGGAATTTCACTTTTTGATATAAAAGAAAAAGCCAAAAGCATTATCAAGAATCTGATTCATAATTACGCTGCTTTTGATATTTCTACTATAGATAAATTTACGCATAAAGTTATTCGAGCCTTTGCTCATGATTTGAATTTACCAATAACGTTTGATGTTTCTCTTGATACCGAAAACCTATTAACAGAAGCCGTTGATGCCATCATTGCTCAAGCTGGCGAAGATGAAACCTTGACCAATCTTCTTGTAAATTTCACAATGGAAAAAACCGACGATGATAAATCGTGGGATGTTTCGCGTGAAATTATGGAAACCGGAAAACTAATTTTAAACGAAAATAATCGCGAAGAAATAAGTCATTTCAACAATAAATCGATTGCCGAATTTGTTGAAATCAAAAATAAATTAGTAGAATTTTGTAAAGAAATTGAAGCCGAAACTATCGCTCAAGCTACAGAGGCATTGATTTTGATTGATAAAAATGGAATTGATTTAAAATCGTTTTCAAGAGGAACTTTTCCAAATCATTTGAATAAAATTAAAGAAGGTCAGTTCAATCCAAATAATAAAATGTTTTATGAGTTTGACGATATTCAAATAAATAGTAAAGCTTCGGATAAATCAATTATTGAAAACATTATTCCTGAATTATTAGCCATTTTAAAATCAATTTATACCAAATTTGAAAAGAAGAATTTCTACGAAGCGTTCTTAAAAAACATCACGCCACTTTCGTTGATGAATACCTTGAGTAATAAATTGCAAGAGATTCAAAAGGAGCAAAATATACTTTCCATTGCCGAATTCAACAAGTTGATTAATGAGCAAATTCAAAACCAACCAGCACCTTTTATTTATGAGCGATTAGGTGAAAAATACAAACATTTTTTCATTGACGAATTTCAAGATACCTCCGAAATGCAATGGCAGAATTTGATTCCGTTAATTGATAATGCTCTTTCAAGCGAAGATTTAGATGGAACGCGCGGTTCGTTAATGATTGTTGGCGATCCAAAACAATCTATTTATCGTTGGCGTGGTGGAAAAGCAGAGCAGTTTATCGAATTAAGTAAAGATAAAAATCCGTTTGTAAATCCAAGTAAAGAACTTTTTCCACTTGGAATTAACTGGAGAAGCTACGATCAAGTGATTGATTTTAATAACAAGTTTTTCAAATTTTTAGCATCCAAATTTGCTAATGAAGATTACAAAGATTTGTATGAAAACCATTCTCATCAAGAATTTAATGATAAAAAAGGCGGTTATGTAAATGTGAGTTTTATTCCAAAAATTGATAAAGAAGAAGTTTCCGATGAAGATAGTTTGGACAAAAACGATTTGTATTTGGAAGCGACTTTAAATACCATTTTGAAAGTAAAAGCCAACGGATTCAATTATAAAGATATTGTAATTTTAACTCGAAATAAGAAACCAGGAACTGCTATTGCTAATCATTTAATTGAAAATGGAATTCCGATAGTTTCCTCTGAAAGTCTGTTACTTGGCGCATCTTCCGAAGTGCAAACATGTATTTATATATTGCGATATTTAAAAAACGTAAATGATTTAGAATCGAAAGCCAATTTCTTATATTATTTAGCAAATAATCATCAAACAGCATTGCCAATTCACGATTTTATTGCCAAAGGAATGGAGTTGAAAAACGAATTGGAATTTCAAAATTGGTTGACCGAAATTATTCCCGAAACTTCGGGAGTTTTTTCGTTTCAAAATATTCGTAAAAAAGCACTTTATGAAGCAACAGAAATCATAATTTCAAAAGTGATTCCAATTGAAAAGCGAAATGCTTACGTACAATATTTCTTGGATTTAATTTTGGAACACGATTTGAAAAAGCAATCTGGAATTTCCGATTTTCTTTCTTATTGGGAAAACAATTTGGAGAAATTAAGCATTCCATCACCTGAAGGAAATGACGCAGTTCGAATTATGACGATTCATAAATCCAAAGGTTTGGAATTTCCAGTGGTGATTTTTCCTTTTGCAGAACAAAACTATTCGCAAAATTTGGGAGATAAAATTTGGATCACAGCCGATGAAGAACAAATTGGTTTACCAAAAGCATTGGTTTCTAAAAATAAAGACGTCGAGAATTTTGGCGAAGAAGCATCAAAAGTTTACAATCAGAAAAAAGAAGAAGATTTATTAGACAATATCAATGTTTTGTATGTTGCGTTGACACGTGCCGAAGAACAATTATATATAATTTCGGGATTGGTTACTGAAAACAATAAAGGAGAATTACCTAATAATATGGCGACTTTCTTTATCGAATTTTTAGGAAGCGAATTCAAAGAAGAACAATTAGAATACGAATTTGGTTCGAATGAAAAAATTTCCACAACCAAAGAAGTCGTTTCAAATGCCTTGACAATTCCACAGCTTTCCGAAACTTTAAATCCGAAAAACATTAAAATTGCACAACGCGAAAGTATCATGTGGAATACCAAACAACAGAAAGCGATTGAATTCGGTAACATCATTCACGAAATCTTGGCATTTGTAAAAACTAAAAATGATATTGATTTGGCAATTACAAAAGCCATCGAAAACGGATTAATCATTTCAAGTCAGAAAGAAGAAGTTTTAGCAACGCTTTCAGAAATTGTAAATCACAAAGAATTATCCGATTATTTTTCAGAGGAACATAAGGTTATGAACGAGCAAACCATCATTCAAAAACAAGGAAATATCGTAAAACCCGATAGAATGTCGATTTCGAAAGATAAAAAAGTGTTTCTATTAGATTATAAAACAGGTCAACATTTACCAAAACACAAAACACAATTAGAAAATTATCAAAAATCTATTGAAGATATGGGATTTGAAGTAGAGAAAAAAACGCTCATATATATAGGAGAAACAATTGAAGTGTTACATTTGTAACCACAAACAATAAACGACAAACAAAGAACTAAAAATATGTACGGAAAAATTCAACAGCACCTGCAAAACGAACTAAATACTATTGAGCAAAATGGTATTTTCAAAAAAGAACGCATTATAACTTCTCCACAAGGAGCAGAAATTACAGTTAATGGCGAAACGGTTTTAAACTTTTGTGCTAATAACTATTTAGGATTATCATCACATCCAGAAGTGGTTCAAGCTGCAAAAGATACCTTAGATTCTCATGGTTTCGGAATGTCGTCTGTGCGTTTCATTTGCGGAACTCAAGATATTCACAAAACATTAGAACAAAAAATTGCTAACTTCTACGGAACAGAAGATACTATTTTATATGCAGCAGCTTTTGATGCCAATGGTGGTGTTTTCGAACCATTATTAGGAGAAGAAGATTGTATTATTTCTGACAGTTTAAATCATGCTTCTATTATTGATGGTGTTCGTTTGTGTAAAGCTGCACGTTACCGTTATGAAAATTCCAATATGGAAGATTTAGAACAACAACTTATAAAAGCAACAGAAGCAGGACATCGTTTCAAATTAATTGTAACTGACGGAGTTTTCTCAATGGATGGATTAGTAGCACCATTAGATAAAATCTGCGATTTAGCCGATAAATATGATGCTTTAGTAATGGTTGACGAATGTCACGCAGCAGGTTTCATTGGTGCAACCGGAAAAGGAACGCTTGAAGCAAAAGGTGTAATGGGAAGAGTTGACATCATCACAGGAACATTAGGAAAAG
>JAAFHW010000105.1 GCA_013298525.1 Flavobacteriia bacterium | reverse complement strand
CGGTAACTTTTTCCGAATTCAAATAATTTTAAATCGCTATTTTTTCTGTTGATATTATATGAAATCGCTTCCAATCCTGAGTACAACATCGATTGTCTCATTACAGATAATTCGCTACTCAATGGATTTAACATGGTTACATTATATTCTTCTTTCAATAGTTCTGAAAGCTGAACATAATCTGGAGTTGTTAATGAATTGGCCATCATTTCGTGAAATCCAAAAGAATTCAACTGTGATGCAATGATGTTTTGAACCTTATAATCTTCTGTTCTAGCAGATTTTGCTACAGTTGCATTTAATTTTTTAGAGAAAGTAATGTTGTTATATCCATAAACTCTCAAAATTTCTTCAATAACATCAACTTCTCTTTGAACATCAACTCGATAGGCTGGAATAATTAATCCCAAACCTGCATCAGAAGAATTGTTTACTTTAATATCTAATGAAGCAACAATTTTCTTGATAGTTTCTTTTGGAAGTTCTTGTCCAATTAATTTGAATGCTTTTTCATAATTCAAGAAAACAGTAAAGTCTTCAATTTTCTTTGGATAAACATCAATAATATCTGAGGTAATTTCTCCACCGGCAACTTCTTGAATTAATAATGCTGCACGTTTTAAAGTATACTCTGTAATAGTTGGATCAATTCCTCTTTCAAAACGGAAAGAAGCATCTGTACTTAAGGTATGACGTTTAGCAGTTTTACGAATAGTTACAGGATTAAAGTAAGCACTTTCTAAAAATATAGTTGTTGTATTTTCAGAAACTCCTGAATTTTTTCCACCAAAAACTCCTGCCAAACACATTGGACCTTTATCATCACAAATTAATAAATCTTCTTCGTGTAAAGTACGCTCAACATCATCAAGAGTTACAAATTTTGTTCCTGCTTCAACAGTTTTCACAGTTACTTTTCCATTTATTTTTGCTGCATCAAAGGCGTGAAGCGGCTGACCTAATTCGTGTAATACATAATTAGTAACGTCAATAACATTATTTTTTGGAGTTAATCCAATAGCTTTTAATCTATTTTGTAACCAACTTGGAGAAGGTTTTATAGTAACACCAGAAATGGTAACACCACAATATCTAGGAGCTAAAGAAGAATCTTTAACATCAACATCGATTTTTAAAGTACGTTTATCAACTTTAAATTTTGAAACTGAAGGAGTAATTAATTCTAAAGAAGCATTTTTCTGAATTAAAGCAGCACGTAAATCACGAGCAACTCCCATATGAGACATGGCATCGGCACGATTTGGAGTCAAACCAATTTCAAATACTTCATCATTTTCAATATTGAATACTTTCGCAGCTGGTGTTCCAGGTTTTAAATTAGAATCCAGAACCATAATTCCGTCGTGACTTGTTCCCAAACCTAATTCGTCTTCGGCACAAATCATTCCATGACTTTCTTGTCCACGAATTTTTCCTTTTTTGATTTCAAATTCATTTCCGTCTTTGTCAAAAAGTTTTGTACCAATAGTTGCAACAGGTACTTTCTGTCCAGCAGCTACATTAGTTGCACCACAAACAATTTGAACAGGAGTTCCTTCGCCTAAATCGACAGTTGTAATATTAAGTCTGTCTGCATCTGGATGTTTTTCGCAAGTTAAAACATGACCAACAACAACGCCTTCCAATCCGCCTTTTACGGATTGATATTTTTCAACTATTTCTACTTCAAGACCTAAATCGGTCAATATATCTGATACTTCAGCAGAAGGTAAATCGATTTTTAAGAATTGTTTTATCCAGTTGTATGAAATCTTCATTATGTATATGTAATTTTTTGAGAGGCAAAGATAAAATTAATTGAGCAATGTGCCAATTAGCCTAGCATTTAATTTGAATGGTTTATTAACAAAATAATAAAGATTACAACAATTCCTCAATGTGTTTTTTAATATTCGAAGCAATTTTTGCAGTTGGCAAATCATTTTCGTCACCTCCAAATGGATCTTCAATTTCTTCGGCTATTAATTCTAAACTTGCTAAAACATAGAAAATAAAAATTACCACAGGAATTACATAATATCCAAGACTAAATACAAATCCGAAGGGCAAGGTCATGACAAAAAAGAAAATAAATTTTTTGATAAAAGCACTGTATGAATAAGGAATCGGAGTGTTTTTTATTCGCTCGCAAGCACCGCAAACATCGGTAAAAGATTGTAATTCAGAATTCAAAATTATAAGTTGGTCACCAGTAATTTTTCCAGAAGTATATAGTTCGTTTACTTTATTAAAAATCATTTTTGCTACTTGATTTGGATAATGCTTGTGATGATCAATTTGTAAATCTAAACCTTCAAACAATTCTTTGGCAGTATCTTCATCACTTAAATGTTTTTGTAAAATAGAAGCATAAGCCGGAATTAATCGTTTAAAATAGTTTCGGTCTTTGTCTTCTTTTAAAATGGCTGAAAGTTTTAAAGCCAAATTTCTAGAATTATTAACCAATGAACCCCAAAGTTTTCGTCCTTCCCACCAACGATCGTAGGCAGTATTGGTTCTATAGGCAAGCAATAATGACAGAACAAATCCTACTGTTGTGTGCATCAACGTTAAATTCTTAACATTGCTTTTTTCAGATAAATTCCAATATTCCAATTCTAAATAGGCAATTACACCAGAATAAATTCCAATAAAAAACATCATCGGTAATAATTGACGAAATGTATCCGATTTGTGAAATTTGAAAATGAATGTAATCCAATCTTTTGGGTTGTATTGTACCATAGTAATTAAAAAGGAATTGTTATAAATCGTGAAACTTTATTATTGTTTTTTATAGTTATTAATGATGCATATCCACCAGCGCCATCACCACCAAGAAAATAAATGTAAATTGAATTGTTTTTATTATCAACATAAATTTCAAATATAGAGAAATCAATTTCATATAAATTTTTTAAATGTTTTTTGGGAATTTCTAACTTGAAATTCTTGTTATTCAAGGTTATAGATTTAAATTGATTTTTAGGCATAGTTCCATCGCAACCAAAATATTCTTCTCCATCAATCTTATCAATTACATTTTTATAGGTTCTGCTATAGGTGATTATATGATCTTTTGAAATAAATTTTTCTAATTTAATATCAATACTGGTGGTATCATTTTGATATTCAGCAAATTCATCAGTATTGTTTTTAAGTTTTAAATTTGGAAAATCAGAAATAGGAGTTACTCTATCTATATAAACTTCACCAGTTATTTCTTTATCATTTTTAATATAACTAATTGTTAACCAATTTTTATCATATTCCTTTTCATAGAAATAATATACGATTTCACCATTTGAAAGTTTGTCAATTATTTTGCTATTACTACTTTTTTCTTTTCTAACATTCACAAATCCATCATCATCATTTATTACTCCAAAACTAAATTCTTGAGAAAATAATTTAGAGAAAATTAATAAAAAAAGAATTAGAATTAAATTTGATTTTTTCATATTGACTAACTAATATAATTCCAGATATTTTTCTTCGCACTCATTTCTATAAAAATAGTTCTTAGATTTTGATGCTCAGGTTTTTCCATTGCTGCGTCTTCTTTTAAAAGTTTTATAGCATACTCGCGTGCAACCATTAAAATATCTCTGTCTTTTACTAAATCGGCTATTTGTAAGTTTAAAATTCCACTTTGTTGCGTTCCTAAAATATCTCCTGGACCACGAAGTTTTAAATCAACTTCAGCTATTTCAAATCCGTCGTTGGTTTTACACATGGTTTCTAATCTAGTTTTACTATCGTTACTCAATTTGAATCCAGTCATCAAAATGCAATAACTTTGATCGGCACCACGACCAACACGACCTCGCAATTGATGCAACTGCGATAATCCAAATCGTTCAGCACTTTCTATAACCATTACACTTGCATTAGGTACATTAACACCAACTTCGATAACGGTTGTTGCAACCATAATATTTGTTTTTCCAGCTACAAATCGTTGCATTTCTGACTCTTTTTCGGCAGGTTTCATTTGTCCATGAACTATTGAAATAGAATAATGTGGCAAAGGAAAATCTCTTGAAATACTTTCGTAACCATCCATCAAGTCTTTATAATCCTGTGTTGAACTTTCATTAATTAATGGATAAACGATATAAACTTGTCTTCCTTTTGCAATTTCATCTTTCAAGAATTTCCAAACTTTTAATCGGTTAGAATCAAATCGATGTACCGTTTGAATTGGTTTTCTTCCTGGAGGCAATTCATCAATTACAGAAATATCCAAATCACCATACAAACTCATAGCTAAAGTTCTCGGAATTGGAGTAGCGGTCATTACCAAAACGTGTGGTGGAATTTCGTTTTTCTTCCATAATTTACTTCGTTGTTCTACACCAAAACGATGCTGTTCATCTATTACAGCCAATCCTAAATTATGAAATTTTACTTTATCTTCAAGCAAGGCATGTGTTCCGATGATAATATCTAAAGTACCATTTTCAAGTTCTTCGTGAATAATTTTCCTTTCTGAAGTTTTACTTGAACCAGTTAGTATTTTTATATTAATATTCAAGTCTTTAGCTAATTCAGATAATCCAATAAAATGTTGGTTGGCAAGAATTTCTGTTGGTGCCATTAAGCAACTTTGAAAACCATTATCTTTAGCCAAAAGCATGCACATCAATGCCACAATTGTTTTGCCCGAACCAACATCACCTTGCAACAAACGATTCATTTGAGCATTGCTTCCCATATCGTTTCTAATTTCTTTAATCACTCTTTTTTGAGCATTAGTCAATTCAAATGGTAAATGATTGTTATAGAAATCAGTAAAATTAGTTCCAACTTTATCAAAAGGATGTCCTTTTATTTTATGTTTCCGAATTAAGTTTTTGGTAATTAATTGTAGTTGAATGAAAAATAATTCTTCAAATTTTAATCGAAATTGTGCTTTCGCTAAAAGTTCTTGACTCTTCGGAAAATGTATGTTGAACATAGCCTCATTTTTAGATATCAATTTCAAGTTTTCTAAAATATTGGTAGGTAATGTTTCTATAAATTGGGCTTTGGTTTCAATAAAAAGTTGTTGCATAGCTTTGTTTACAACTCTATTGGTAATGCCACGCTGAGTTAGCTTTTCGGTACTTGGATAAACCGGTTGCATTGCACTTCTTAAACTAGCTTTATGTTCAGCCAACAATTCCATTTCTGGATGAGCCATTGAGAATTGTCCTTTAAAATCGGCTATTTTTCCAAAAATAACATAGGTTTCGTTGAGTTTTATGCTTTCACGAATCCATTTTACACCTTGAAACCATGTTAAATCCATTTGTCCGGTTTCGTCAGTAAATGTAGCTACCAACCGTTTTTGATTTTTACCAAATTCAACCGTTTTCACATGAATTATTTTGCCAATAATTTGAACTTCGGCAGTTGTTCCTTGCAATTGATTGATTTTGTAATAACGAGTTCGGTCAATATATCTATTTGGAAATAAATTCATTAAATCTCCATAGCGATGGATATTGAGTTCTTTTCGAAGCAATTCGCCACGAGAAGGACCAATACCTTTTAGATATTCGATAGGAGTTTGTAATGGATTATTGGACATTTAGATTTTTAGACTTCTTAGAATTTTAGATTTATGCGAAGATAGATTTTTATTAGATAAATTGAAAATGTATGATTTGAAAACTCTGTATATTTGTAATTCAATTATAATGCTATGAAATATTTAATTCTGTTTTTCTTTTCATTTCTATCTTTTGGTCAACAAACTCCAAAAGTTGATTTTATAAAATGTGATGCAGAAGTTGCACCAGTTTTTGAAACCAAATCTATTTCTGGTAAAGTCACCTATCTTTTTAAAGTAAAAGAAAAGATTGATACCATTGCAATTGATGCTATAAATATGACGTTTTATGATATAATCATCAATGGAAAATTAGTAAAATATAAAGCAACTGATAAAAAGTTATTGCTATTTGAAGGATTCAAAAAAGGTAAAAATATATTGAATTTAAGATATAGTGCAACTCCAAAGCAAACAGTTTATTTTACAGGAATTGATAACGGGCAACAAATTTGGACACAAGGGCAAGGAAAATATACAAGTCATTGGTTGCCAAGTTTTGATGATGTAAATGAGAAAGTCATTTTTAATTTTTCTATCACCTTTAATAACAAATTTACGGCAATTTCTAATGGTGTTTTAAATGCTATTGACGATGATGGTAAATTGAAAACTTGGAAATATATTATGCAAAAACCAATGTCATCTTATCTCGCTATGTTTACCATTGGAAAATTTGACTCAAAATTTGAAATTTCAAATTCTAATATCTCACTTACTAACTACTACAAACCAGTTGACGAAGATAAATATCAATATACTTATAAAGATTCAAAAGCCATTTTTGATTTCCTTGAAAAAGAAATAGGAGTGAAGTATCCATGGAAAGTCTATCGTCAAGTTCCAGTAGAGGATTTTCTTTATGCTGGAATGGAAAATACTTCAGCAACGATTTTTTCACAAGATTATGTTGTTGATGAAAGCGGATTTAATGATAGAAATTATTTGAATGTCAATGCACATGAGTTGGCACATCAATGGTTTGGCGATTTGGTAACAGCAAAATCTGGAAAACATCACTGGCTTCAAGAAGGATTTGCTACTTATTATGCTTCGCTTGCTGAGCGTGAAGTTTTTGGAGATGATTATTTTTATAACCAATTATTTAGTTACGCAAATCGATTAAAAGTTGCAGCTAAAACCGATACAATTCCTATAATGAATGAAAAGGCTAGTTCGTTAAGTTTTTATCAAAAAGGTGCATGGGCTTTACATTTTATAAGAGAATCTATTGGAGAAAAGAAGTTTAGAAAAGCTGTAAAAAGTTATTTAAAGAAATACCAATATAAAAATGTTGAAACAGACGACTTTCTAGCCGAAATTAGAAAAGTATCTGATTTTGATACCGAAAAATTTAAGAAAGTTTGGTTGGAGGATTATAAATATCCTGCAAATGATATTAATTTTCTTTTGACTAAAAATGGGTTCATGCGTGATTTACTTAAATTGCAATATGAAAGGAAATCCAAATTAGAAGACAAATACAATTTGTTAAAAGTAATTTTAACATCCGATAGTTATTCCGCATTGAAAGTTGAAGCGGTTTATCAAATTAGAAATGAGTCCTTTGAAAAAGTTTCTGAATTGTATGATTTAGCAATGAAATCTAACGATATTACAGTTAGAAGATTTGTGGCACAATCAATTGAAAAAATTCCTGAGTCGTTTAAGTCTGAATTTGAAACGCTATTAAACGATAAATCATACGAAACAAATCAGGCAGCCTTTATAGCGTTATGGAAAAATTTCCCAAATGAACAATCTAAATATTTAGAAATTGCTAAAAATTGGGAAGGTAGAAGCGATAAAGAATTAAGAATATTATACTTAAATGCGTGTATGAATTATGCTGATGTTCACGAACTAGATGATAAAATGGCATCAATTAACGCTTTAAAAGCTTTGAATGAATTAGTTAAATATACTTCACCAAATTATGAAAGTTCGATTCGACAAAATGCTTTTGAGAGTTTACTATCAAATTATACTGAAAATAAAGAAGTTCTTAAAAATTTAGTTAACGCTACAACGCATCATAAATGGCAATTTACTAAATATGCTCGAGATAAAATTAAGAAGTTAACAAATGATGAAAAGTATTCGAATCAATTTAAAAAGTTACTTCCTGAATTGTCAGTTGATGAACAAAATCAGCTAAATAAGCTTTTAGGAATTTAATATTTAGGTTTTAAAATATTGATGTAGCATAATTTCTACATTTCTAATAAGCCTTTTATCACTTTAATGTTTGTTTAGTTATCCAAAAGTGTAGTTTATCGATTTTCAATGATTCATAACGATTTTTTTTTTAATATAGGATTTAACTCATTTCATTTGCCATGTGAATTATTAACCCTTATTAAAAACTTTAATCAAGAAAATATGAAAACTAACAAACTTTTAGTATTAGGAGTTGCTCTTTTAACATTAGTGTTTACAAATTGTAATAGTAGTGATGAAGCTTCTGAAACTTATTCATTCAATTTTGGAAATAATACAACAAGTGATTTTGCAGGTAAAATTGTTGATGTAAACAATCAACCTATTTCAGGTGTAACAATTGAAATGAGTGGTCAAACTATTACAACTGCTGCTGATGGAACATTTACTTTATCTAATGTTTCTGTAAAAGAAAGATTTGCATATATGACTGCTACTAAATCTGGTTATATTAATGGTTCAAGAATGGTTTTTCCTCATGCAGGAGTAAACAATGTAACAATCATGATGTTAGAAAGAAACGTTGTTGCAACAATTCCTTCAGGTCAAACAACAGTAGTAAGCTTACCAAGTTCAACAAGAGTTACTTTTGACGGAGCTTTTATGTTAGAAAATGGTCAACCATATACTGGAAATGTTAAAGTTTCTATGCACTTCTTAGATTCAAGAGATGCTAATGTATTTGACAAAATGCCAGGTAATTTAATTGGAACAAGAGAAGATGGTTCTATTTCTGGTATGGAAACTTACGGAATGGTGAATGTTGAATTATATGGTGATAATGACGAAAAATTACAAATAGCTACTGGTCACACTGCTAACGTTTCTATGCCAATTGCTACTAACCAATTAGATACTGCTCCAGCTACAATTC
>JAAFHW010000104.1 GCA_013298525.1 Flavobacteriia bacterium | reverse complement strand
TCAGTAAATTTAAAAATATCAACTACTGTATACCATAAATACCCTAAAAAAAGACTCACAATTAACATTGATATTAAGTTGAAAATTGTAGCTCTAAATTTTTCAATCCTTTTTAACATTATAAAAATTAATAAAACATTACATATGAAAAAAGGTATAATTAAATATTGAATCTCATCTTTAAAATCAAAAATCCCTATCGAATCTCCAACAAAATTAAAAAACAAATAAGTGATAGCAAGAAAATCTAGTTTTTCAACATTTCCAATATAGTAAAAAAACAAAACTGGAATTAGCATCGATTTTGAAAACAATTTCAAACCATAAAGCTCAAAAAAGTTAGCAAAAATTGCAACAACACATAAAATTAAATATCCAATTAAGGCAATTCTATCAATTTTCATTTATCATTTGTATAAAATCGTCTTCCGATATAATGGAAATCCCGAGTTGATTTGCTTTTTCTAATTTGGAAGGTCCCATATTATCTCCTGCAACCACAAAATCAGTTTTTGCAGAAATTGAACTTCCTACTTTTCCACCATTATCCTCTATGGCTTTCTTTAAGTCATCTCGAGAAAATTTTTCAAAGACTCCTGAGACTACAAAGGTTTTTCCTGAAAGTTTTACTGTTGCATTAGGATTAAATTTTTCAATTATTTCAAATTGAACTCCAAAAGATTTGAGTCGTTCAATAATAGTTCTGTTTTCTTGATTTTCAAAAAACTCAATAACACTTTGAGCAATTCTTTCTCCTATTTCATCAACTAAAATTAAATCCATTACAGAAGCTTGACTTAAAGCATCTATAGTTTTATAGTGTTTCGCTAATTTCTTAGCAACAGTTTCTCCAACATATCTTATTCCTAAAGCAAATAAAACTCTTTCAAAAGGAATCTCTTTTGATTTTTCAATTCCATTTACAAGATTTTTAGCACTTTTTTGCGCCATTCTTTCTAATGGAATTACATCTTCAACTTTCAATTCATACAAATCGGAATAATCTTTTACTAATCCGTTATTGAATAATAAAGCTACTGTTTCGCCACCTAGACCTTCAATATCCATAGCTTTTCTAGAAATGTAGTGCTGAATTCGTCCTATAATTTGAGGTGGACAACCATAGAAATTTGGACAATAATGTTGTGCCTCGCCTTCTTTTCTAATCAATTCTGATTGACATTCTGGACAATGAGTAATATATTTCGTTGGTTCAATCTCAGTTCCTCTTTTGGCAACACCAATTATTTTTGGAATGATTTCGCCTCCTTTTTCAACAAAAACTTCATCGCCTACTCTAATGTCTAATTTTTCAATTTGATCAGCATTGTGCAAAGAAGCTCTTTTTACAATAGTTCCTGCCAATTGCACAGGTTCTAAATTAGCAACTGGCGTTATCGCTCCTGTTCGTCCAACTTGATAGGATATTGAGTTTAAAGTTGTGGTAACTTGTTCCGATTTAAACTTGTAAGCAATTGCCCAACGAGGAGATTTTGCAGTATAACCTAACTCATTTTGATGGTTAAAATCGTTGACTTTTATTACAACGCCATCTGTTTCATAAGGTAAATCGTGTCGATGAACATCCCAGTAATTAATAAACTCAAAAACTTCATCAAGATTATTAGCCAGTTTTGATTGAGTTGGTACTTTAAAACCCCAATTTCTAGCGGTTTCTAATCCTTCAAATTGAGTAGCGAAAGGTAAATTATTTCCTGTTATAAAATAGAGCAAGCAATCTAACGGACGTTTAGCAACTTCAGCACTATCTTGTAATTTTAAACTTCCCGAAGCTGTATTTCTTGGATTTGAATAAGGCGTTTCTCCAATTTCAATTAATTCCTGGTTCATTTTTTCAAAACCTTCAAAGGGAAGAATAATTTCACCACGAATATCAAATTTAGGCGGAAAATTCCCTTTTAATTGCAACGGAATAGATTTTATAGTTTTGATATTATTAGTTACATCATCACCTTGAAAACCATCACCACGAGTAACTGCTTTCGAAAGTTTTCCATTCTCATAAGTTATAGAAATAGATGCGCCATCATACTTTAACTCACAAGTATATTGCAAACTTACATTACCCAAAACCTTTTGAATTTTGGTTTCCCAATCCTGTAAATCTTCTTTAGAATAAGAATTATCCAACGAATACATTCTGTTTTCGTGAACAACCGTTTGAAAATTCTTAGTAATTGTTCCACCAACTCGTTGTGAAGGCGAATTTTCGTCAAAAAACTCAGGATGTTTATCTTCTAAATCTTGTAACTCCTTTAATTTTTGATCAAATTCAAAATCAGAAATAGTTGCATTATCAAGCACATAGTAATTGTGATTGTGCAAGTTAAGTTCTTCGCGTAAGTCTTGAATTTTTTTAAGAATGTCCATAAAACCAAAAAATATATTTCTTTACTAAAATAGGTAAATATTTCTATATTCAGGAAATTATGATTGAATTATAGTATTAATTTGAACATATAATTGTCCGTCACTCAAAATCGCACCTTGAGTAATTAAATCAAATATTGATTCTTTTCTTTCGGCATCATAATTCTTTTTTCCAACATGAATTTCTACAACATCAGTGAATAGATTTTCACTTAGCCATTGTAAACCATCTTTAGTAAGAAAGTCGACATCTGGTACTAATGATTTTATCACCATTGAGTCGATATATTCTTCTTGACAATGAAAAAGGAAAATATGATTTTTAGAAAAATGTTCCAAAAACTGAGAATTAGACAAAACACCTTCCCAAATTAAATCAGAGAAAACGTCTAATTCTTGTTCGGCAACTTCGGGTTTGTTAGCTTTAATTTCGTCCCATTCTTTTTTATCAATAGATTGAGAAGCAAGAAAATTTGCAAATTCTTGATGCAAAGCTTCAAATTGTTCTTTGGTTAATCTTTTGTATTTCATTTATACTGAACTTGTTTCAGTATCTGTTTTCATAAGATACTATTATTAATATAAATAGAATCTGAAATAAATTCAGATTAAAAAAAAATCCCGACTTTCATCGGGATTTAGATTGTTTGTTGTGAAGTATTAAACTTCAGCTACAATTTCGTATGGTAATTCAACAACTACATCTCTGTGTAATCTTACAGAAGCAGTGTATTTTCCAGTTCTTTTTACAGTTCCACTAGTGATAAATTTTCTATCAACAGGTTGACCAGCAGCTTCTAATGCAGCAGCGATATCAATATTGGTTACAGAACCAAATAATTTTTCACCACCTGCTTTTGAAGTAATTTTAATCTCTAAAGCTTTTAAAGCATCTGCAATTTTAGTAGCATCTGCAACAACTTTAGCTTCTTTGTGAGCTTTTTGCTTTAAGTTTTCAGCTAATACTTTCTTTGCAGAAGGTGTAGCTAATTGAGCAAATCCTTGTGGAATTAAGTAATTACGACCGTATCCAGCTTTTACTGTAACGATATCATCTTTAAATCCTACGTTTTGAACGTCTTGTTTTAATATAAGTTCCATGTTGTTGTCCTTATTATAGAAGTTAGGTTTCCTTTATTGGAAAACCAACAACTGTTGATTTTAAATTATTTTAATAAATCTGCTACATATGGCATTAAAGCTAAGTGACGAGCTCTTTTTACAGCTACTGACACTTTTCTTTGATACTTCAATGAAGTTCCTGTTAAACGTCTTGGTAAAATTTTACCTTGCTCGTTAACGAATTTTAATAAGAAATCTGCATCTTTATAATCGATGTATTTGATTCCAGATTTTTTGAAACGACAATACTTTTTAGTTTTGTTAGTTTCTATGTTCAAAGGCGTTAAATATCTGATATCTCCGTCTTTTTTTCCTGAAGCTGATTGTTGTAATGTTGCCATGATTAAGCTTTTGCTACTTTAAGTTTTTCTCTTCTTCTCTCTGCCCATGAAATTGCATGTTTGTCTAAACTTACTGTTAAGAAACGCATGATACGTTCGTCACGTCTAAATTCAGTTTCAAAAGCAATTAATACTTCTGGAGCTACTTGGAATTCAAATAAATGGTAAAAACCACTTTTTTTGTTTTGGATTTCGTAAGCTAATTTTTTTAAGCCCCAATCCTCTTTTGATACCATCTTTGCTCCTCTACTTGTAAGAAAATCTTCAAATTTGCTTACTGTTTCCTTTACCTGAACATCAGATAAAACGGGATTTAAGATGAAAACAGTTTCGTAATGATTCATAATAAATATGTTTTAATTATATAAAATTGGGTGCAAAGGTAGAAATAAATATTAGTTTAACAACTCAAAAACATAAAATATCGCCTAAATGCAAAAAAATACTGCTTAAAAGCAAAAAAAATCGATAAACGTTATTTTCTTTAAAAAAAAGTACTATATTTGTCTCACCAAATCTATAATAATACTGAATTATGAAATTAAATTGTGTAGTAGTCGATGACAGTTCTCTTCAGAGGATGGTCATTGCAAAGTTAGTAAATAATCATCCGAATCTACAATTAGTGGGTGATTTTTCTAATGCAATTGAAGCAAAAAATTGTATGACGGTGCATACCGTTGACCTAATCTTTTTAGATGTAGAGATGCCTGTAATTAGCGGTTTTGATTTTATTGATGGTTTAAAAGTTAAACCTCAAGTAATTTTCATTACTTCTAAAGCTGAGTATGCCTTGAAAGCATTTGATTATGATGCAACAGATTATTTGCAAAAACCAATTGTACTAGAGCGTTTCAATGCTTCTGTAAAAAGAGCATTAGACCATTATATGTTACGTCAAGACAATCATGACGATGAAGGTGATCACATCTTTATTAAGAGTAATCTTAAAAAGTTGAAAGTTTTTACCAATAAAATCAAATGGATTGAAGCTTACGGCGATTATGTAAAAGTTGTTACAGAAGAAGATACAAACCTTGTTCTATCAACTATGAAATCTTTTGAAAAAGACTTATCTAAAGATAAATTTATTAGAGTTCACAAATCGTATATCATTAATATCGACAAAGTAGAACGTTTCAATAGTAAATTTGCTGAAATTGGAGTTACTAAAATTCCATTAAGTCGTAATAAGAAAGAAGATTTAATTAGAGCTTTAGCAATTGCTTAATAAAAATCAACGTTTGCAGTAACTTTTATAGTTCTGTATTGCGGAATAACATCAAAACTATTCAGAATTTTCTGAATAGTTTTTTTTGTGTTTGGAATAGACACATTTTGAGGAATCTTAACCATAATAGTACGAATATATTCATTACGAATACGGTTAATCCCTGGCTCTTCTGGACCTAAAACTGGTAGTTGCAAATGTTGCTGCATCACTTGATACAACCACATCGAACCTTCTTTTAATTTATCAAAATCTTTGTGCTTCAACGTCAACTTTATCAAACGGAAATAAGGTGGATATTTATAAATCTGACGTTCATACAATTGCTCTTTATACATTCCAACATAATCATTGTGAGTTACTTGCTGAATGATATTGTGATTTACATTATACGTTTGAATAATTACTTTTCCGCGTTTGTCTGAACGACCTGCACGACCAGAGACTTGTGTCATCATTTGAAAACTTCTTTCAAAAGCTCTAAAATCTGGATGATATAACATTGTGTCAGCATTCATAATTCCTACTAAAGACACATTATCAAAATCTAATCCTTTTGCAAGCATTTGAGTTCCAACTAAAATATCAATTTCACGATTTTTAAAACTATCAATTAATTTTTCAAAACTGTATTTTCCACGAGTGGTGTCTTGATCCATTCGTTTGATGTTTTTTGTGGGAAATAATTCGGCTAATTCTAACTCAATTTGCTCTGTTCCAAAACCTTTGGCAGAAATATCTACACTTGAACAAGCGTGACAATTGGTTGGTTTTGCAATGGAATAACCACAATAATGACAACGCAATTGATTTTTGAATTTATGATACGTCAAACTCACATTGCAACTAGTACATTGCGGAATATGACCACAAGTCATGCATTCTAAAACTGGAGAAAAACCGCGTCGATTTTGAAATAGAATGATTTGTTCACCCAAACTCAAAGCTTCCGTTATGGCTTCGATAAGCGTCAAACTGAAATGACCTTTCATTCGTTTTTTGAAGTAATTTTCTTTTAAATCAACCAATACAACTTCAGGTAAAGGCGCTTTTCCGAAACGTTCTGAAATCGAAATCATTCCGAACTTTCCTGATTGTGCGTTGAAATAGGTTTCAATACTTGGTGTTGCCGAACCCAATAAAACCTTCGCTTTTTGTGAATTTGCTAAAACAATTGCTGCATCACGTGCATGATATCGCGGTGCAGGATCTTGCTGTTTGAACGTTTGTTCGTGTTCTTCATCAATAATTATCAATCCTAAATTGGAAAAAGGTAAAAACAAAGACGACCTTGCTCCTATTACGATTTTAGCTTTTTCTGAATTTTCTAGAACTTGATTCCAAACTTCAACACGTTCATTATTAGAATATTTAGAGTGAAAAACAGCAACTTGATTTCCGAAATGCGCCGTTAAACGAGAAACTAATTGTGTGGTTAAAGCAATTTCGGGAAGTAAGTACAAAACTTGTTTGCCTTGAGCAATATATTCTTCTATTAATTTGGTATAAATTTCGGTTTTTCCTGATGAAGTAACACCATGAAGTAGCGAGACATCTTTAGAAAGAAAACTCTCTTTAATTTCTGCAAAAGCTTTTTGTTGTGCATCACTTAAAACTAAATTATTTTCAATTTTATTTTTATCAAAATTGACTCTGTCTTCTTGAATAAAATATTCTTCAAAAATATTTTTATCAATCAACGTTTTAATTGTAGCAGAAGTCGACTGCGAAATTTCGGTTAATTGCTTTACCGAAATTGGCTTTTTTTCTTGTGCATTTAACTGAAAATAATGCATCAGAACTTCCTTTTGCTTTGCTCCTTTTAAAGAATCTAACAACGAAATCAAGCTTTCATCGGAAGTATAATTTTCATGTAAACGAATGTATCTAATTAGCTTCGGCTTGTATTCTTCTTGAATTTCCTCTTGAAGAGAAAGCACATTTTTATTAAGCAATTTCTGAACTATAGGAAAAATATTCTTCTTGTTCAAAATTGCAATGATATCCTGAACTTTTAATGAACTTTGATGTTGAAGTGCTTCAAAAATCAGAAACTCATCATCAGATAAATCGAATTCATTTACATCGAAATCTTTTTTCTGAGAAATTATGGTTTCACTTTCTAAAATAAAAGCTGAAGGCATTGCACCACGAAAAACGTCACCAAGATTACACATATAATAGGACGCAATCCATTGCCAATGTTGAATTTGAAACTCATTTACAATTGGTTTTTCATCTAAAATTTGATGAATTTCTTTGGCTTCATATAATGTTGGTGGAATTTGGTGCAAATCTAAAACCAATCCTGTATAGATTTTGCTTTTCCCAAATGGAACCGCAACACGCATTCCGATTTTGATGTAATTGTACTCGGCTTCCGAAACGCTGTAAGTGAACGTTTTGGGTAAAGAAAGCGGTAAAATTACTTCAATGAAATGCATTTTTTAGAATAAAGAGAATAGAAAATAGATGAAAGAGACTAAAACTAACTAACTTTTCACTCGTTTCCAATATTGGGTTCTTCCTAAAAGAGAAATTCCAATATAACCCCGAACTTTTAGTTTGTCATTGCCTTCCAATGTGATATAACACTTGTATAGCTTACCGTTTTTTGGATCTAAAATTTTACCACCACTATATTCTTCACCATCTTTAGTCAATCCTTTGATAAAAATCAAGCCCATAATTGGTTTGTCTTTATCTGTTCCTTGACATAATGTACATTTTTTGAATCGATGTTCAGCTTCTAAAATTTCAACGATTCTTCCGTAGATTTTTCCGTCAACTTCATAGATTTCTACAATGCTCTTTTCTTTACCGGTTTCATCATCAATAGTTTTCCATTTTCCTAAAACAGATTGACTTTGCACTATTTGAAAAAACAAAACAAAAAGTAAAACTAAACTATTCTTGAGTTTGAACATTTTTAACGTCTTCATAACTGGATTTATTTCTTAATTGTGAATTTTATTATTGATTTATGACTTAAAATATTAATTTGAACTATTTTCTGCTTCTAATTCGAGTGCTTTTTCTCTTTTTAGTTTTTGAATTAAAGCATTCAATTCGAATCCTAATAAAAGAATCATACAATTAATCCAAATGTAGAACATTACTACTAAAAGTGTTCCGATAGAACCATAAAGTTCATTGTATTTTGAGAATTTTACAACCCAAATTCCGAAGAAATAGGAAGATAAAATGATTAAAATTGTTGTAAAAACTGAACCTATTGAAATAAAGGCACGTTTGCCATTTCTTTTGATTCCGAATTTAAAAAGTATAGATGTTGCAATTAAAATCATCAGAATTAAGAAAATATATCGGCTCATTTCGATGATTGGAATATCTTCTGAAAGTACGTCTTGAATTTTAGTTTTCTGAATTAAAACTTCAAAAACAACGATGGTTGCAACGGTTATAATCAATATTAATGAAAGTAAAATAGACATTCCAAGTGAAACCAAATATTGTCTCACATAAGCACGCTTCAAAGTTATATGCTGCGAATTTTCAAAACCTCCAAGAATAGCATTTACCCCATTTGTCATTAACAAAACCGCCATGATAACTCCGGTAGAAATCAATCCTGAATGACTGTTGTGAAGAAT
>JAAFHW010000103.1 GCA_013298525.1 Flavobacteriia bacterium | reverse complement strand
GGATAAGGGAATTTGTCAAAAAGTGAAGTCAATTTTTGATCTAAGCTAATTTTATTAGCATCAATTAATTTTAAAATGGCTGAGGCAGTTAGAACTTTGGTAACAGATGCAATGTGCAAAGGCGTTTCAGGTGAGTTTAAAATATTATTTTCTTTATCGGCAAATCCATCATATTTCTCATAAATAATTTGTCCATTTTTTGCCACAAGAAAACTCATGTTCTCAAAATCATTGGCAAAATTATTAGTAAAGAAATTTTCAATTTCTCTCTTTTTAGTGTTTTTGTATGAATCTGAAAGTTTTGGTAAAGAATCTTCTAGCGGAAGCATTGCATATTCTAAACCAGATTTATTTTTTTTAAATGGATTCTTAATTTTTCCTGATTTATCGCAACTTATAAGTAATAAAAAAGTTAAAGAAAACAATAGATATGTTACTTTGTTATTGGTCATTTTGGGTTTGGTTGAAAAACAAATATAATAAACAAAATGACAAACAAATTTCATGAAATGTTATATTAATTATAAAATTATCAACAAAATATTCCAATTAATTGAAATTCAATAAATAACTTCGATTTTATTTTGGGTAAAAAGTTTTGAAAACGTTTTCGTTACTATTACTTTTGATGTCTCAAAAAAATACTGTTAAAATGAAGTTCGGAATTATTAAAGAAAGAAAAAACCCACCAGATAGAAGAGTTGTTTTTACTCCAGAAGAATTAGTTAGATTAAAAACAGAACATCCAGAAGCTCAAGTAAAAGTTGAAAGTTCTGATATTAGAGTGTTTTCTGACGAGCAATACAGCAGTTTAGGTATCGAAGTTACTACAGATATGAGCGATTGCGATGTTTTATTTGGTGTAAAAGAAGTTCCAGTTGATGCCTTAATTCCCAATAAAAAGTACTTTTTCTTTTCACATACTATTAAATTTCAACCATACAATAGAAAGTTACTTCAAGCAATTTTAGAGAAAAATATCGAATTATTCGATCACGAAACTATTGTTGATACCAGAAATAAAAGATTAATCGGTTTCGGAAGATATGCAGGAATTGTTGGAGCTTACAACGGATTTAGAGCTTTCGGAATTAAATATGATTTGTTCAATTTAGTAAAAGCTGAAACTTTAAAAAGTAAAGAGGAATTAATCGAACGATTACGCAGACCAATGCTTCCGAACATTAAAATTGTTTTAACGGGTCACGGAAAAGTGGGAATGGGAGCGAAAGAAATGCTTGATGGAATGAAAATTAAGCAAGTTTCAGCAGATGATTTTTTAAACAAAGTTTACACGCAACCAGTTTATACTCAAATTGATGTACTAGATTATAACAAAAGAATCGATGGACAGGTTTTAGATAATCAAGATTTTTATAAGAATCCACAAGATTATGTTTCTGATTTTGAACGTTTTTCACAAGTTGCAGATATTTATATGGCTGGACATTTTCACGGAAATGGTGCGCCCGATATTTTAACAAGAGAAATGCTTAACGCTCCAAAGAACAAGATTCAAGTTGTTGCCGATATTTCGTGCGATGTTGATGGACCAATTGCTTGTACTATAAAAGCATCTACCATTGCAGAACCATTTTTTGGCTATTTACCAAGTGAACATAAAGAAGTTTCGCACACACATCCAGGTTCAATTATGGTAATGTCGGTTGATAATTTACCTTGTGAATTGCCGAAAGATGCGAGTGAAGGATTTGGCGAAATGTTTATGGAACACGTGATTCCAGCTTTTTTTAATGGTGATAAAGACGGAATTTTGCAAAGAGCTAAAATGACAGAAAATGGTAAACTAACAGAACGTTTCCAATATTTACAAGATTATGTTGATGGAAAATAAAATCTAAATTTATTTATTTTCAAATTCAAAACTGAATTATAAGAAATCGATTTCGTTAATAACTAATTATTACGAAATCGATTTATTTTTAGGATAAAATGTATTTTTATAAAAAAATATAATCAAAAATGAGAAAATTACATTTATTGGTGTTCTTGATTTCAATTTTATCAGTTGAAGCTCAGAATGTTTCCTCACCATCTAAAACTATTTCGTTAAGTTTTAAATTGTCTTCAGATGGAAAACCTACTTATTTGGTAAGTTACAAAACTAAATCTATTGTAAAGGAAAGTACACTTGGAATTGCAATAAAAGAATCAAAAAGTTTAGAGTCCAATTTCAAAATTGATAGTATTGGTCAAAAAAGTTTTAATGAAACTTGGCAGCCAGTTTTGGGTGAACAATCCAATATAAAAAACAGCTACAACGAAATGACTGTAGCACTTTCGCAACCATCAACTGATAGAAAGATCAATATCATTTTCAGAGTTTTTGATGAAGGTATTGCTTTTCGTTATGAATTTCCAAAGCAAAAAAATCTAAATTATTTTATAATTTCCGTTGAAAAATCGCAGTTTAATTTAGCTGGAAACCACAAAGCATTTTGGATTCCAGGAGATTATGACAGTCAAGAATATGCCTATAATGAAACAAAACTATCTGAAATCGATAATTCTAAATTGGATTTGAACAACGGAATCGGAGTAAAGACCATTGCAAGTTCTTTCAGAGTACAATCACCATTAATGATGAAATCGGCTGACGGAATTTACATCAATGTTTTTGAAGCAGCTGTTGTTAATTATCCAATAATGCATTTAGATGTAGACACCAAAAATTTTGGATTAACTTCTAATTTAGTTCCGAATGCAATTGGAGATAAAGCTTATCTTCAAGCACCTTGTGTTTCGCCTTGGAGAACAATTATGATGAGTGATGATGCTCGTGAAATTGTAAGTTCAAAAATGATTTTAAACCTAAACGAACCATCAAAAATTGAAGATACTTCTTGGATAAAACCAATGAAATATGTTGGCGTTTGGTGGGAAATGCACGTTGGAAAATCAACTTGGGATTATGCAGGAAGTCAAAATGCTCAAAATGCAGCCGATGGAACTTTGAAACCATCAGGAAAACACGGTGCAACAACTGAAAACACTAAAAGATATATCGATTTTGCTGCCAAAAATGGTTTCGATGGTGTTTTGGTAGAAGGTTGGAATGTAGGCTGGGAAGATTGGTTTGGAAATTGGAAAGAAAATGTTTTTGATTTCGTAACACCTTATCCAGATTACAATTTGAAAGAAGTGAATGATTATGCTAAATCTAAAGGAATCAAAATGATTATGCATCACGAAACTTCAGGTTCGGTGGCTAATTATGAAAGACATTTGGATAGAGCTTTAAATCTGATGAAAGACTATGGATATCCTGCGGCTAAATCAGGTTATGTGGGAAGAATCATTCCTCGTGGTGAGTTTCACGATGGACAAACTATGGTGAATCATTTTAACTTCGTTGCAAGAAGATTTGCCGATTATAAATTAATGGTCAATTCTCACGAAAGTTCGCGTCCAACAGGATATTCAAGAACGTATCCGAATTATATTGCAGCCGAAGCAGCTCGCGGAAATGAATTTAACGCTTGGTCTGTCGGAAATCCGCCAATGCACGAAACCATTTTGCCATTCACAAGATTATTGGGTGGACCAATGGATTACACTCCGGGAATTTTTGAAATCAAAATGAGTTATTACGATAAAACTAAAACAGAACAAGTTCATACTACTTTGGCAAAACAATTAGCGCTTTATGTAACGATGTATTCACCATTACAAATGGCTGCCGATTTACCTGAAAATTATGAAAGATATGCTGATGCTTTTCAATTCATAAAAGATGTTGCTGTAGATTGGCAAGATTCAAAATATCTTGAAGCTGAACCAGGAGATTATTTGACTGTTGTTAGAAAAGAAAAAAATGGAGAACGTTGGTTTTTAGGAGCAATTACCGATGAAAATTCTCGTAAAAAAGAAATTAAATTAGATTTCTTAACGCCAAATAAAAAGTACCAAGCTATTATTTATGAAGATGGTACTGATGCAGATTGGAAAAATAATCCAAAATCTTATGCTATAAAAACTATCGAAGTTACTTCTAAGTCAAAAATTAAATTAAATTTGGCTAACGGTGGCGGAACAGCTATAAGTTTCAAACCAATAAACTAAAAACCAAACCAAACAAACTAAAATTTATGAGTTCAGAACAAATTAAAACAAACTATCCTGCATTATACACGCTGATTACAGTGTTTTTTTTCTGGGGATTTATTGCTGCTGGAAACAGTATTTTTATTCCGTTTTGTAAAAGTTATTTTTCTTTAGATCAGTTTCAATCACAATTGGTTGATTTTGCTTTTTACACTGCTTATTACGTTGGCGCTTTATTATTGTTTGCTTTAGGCGATATGTCTGGTAAAGATATCGTTGGAAAATGGGGTTACAAGAAAAGTATTGTGTATGGATTATTATTTTCAGCACTTGGAGCTGGTGCTATGATCATTGCTGTTGAAGCTAGTATTTATGCCGGAATGTTGGTTGGATTATTTATTGTAGCCTTAGGATTTTCATTGCAACAAACTGCTGCCAATCCATTTGCGATATTATTAGGTGATCCAAAAACTGGAGCAAGTCGAGTAAATCTTGGTGGCGGAATCAACTCTTTCGGAACTACTATTGGTCCAATTGTGGTGGCTTTGGCTTTATTTGGAACGGCAAAATCAATTTCAGATGAGCAAATAAAAGCTTTAGAATTGAGTAAAGTTGTGATTTTATATATTGGTGTTGGATTGTTGTTTATTGCAGCAGCAGCTTTGTTTTACTTTTCTAAAAAAGTACCAAGTGGCATTGCCAACGAACCAATGGAAAAAGCAAACAAAGCATTACGTACACTAGTTATTATGACTGTTTTACTTGGTATTATGTTTACTCCGGTTTTTCAAAGTTATAAGAGTGATGAAGCTATAAAAATAGAAGCTTTAACAAAAGAAGTTGAAGTTGCAAAAGAAGAATTAGCAAGAACAACCTATGTCGCTAATTCACCTGAACTTTTAAAAATTAATGATAAAATTACTGCTAACGAAAGTGAAGCATTGCAACTAAAACAAGGTTTAGAGAAAAACAGAATGTTGTGGCTTTCTGGAGCTTTGTTAGTTGTGCTTGGCGGAATTTTATTTTCATACACATCAGCTAGAAAGAACTCCGAAGGTTGGGGTGCAATGCAATATCCACAATTGGTATTGGGAATGTTGGCTATTTTTACCTACGTTGGAGTAGAAGTTGCGATTGGAAGTAATCTTGGAGAACTTTTAAAATTAAAAGAATTCGGAAGTTTGCAATCGTCAGATATAGCTCCATATATTTCTATGTATTGGGGAAGTTTGATGATTGGTCGTTGGGCTGGAGCAATCAGTGTTTTTAATCTTCAAGGAAGTAAAAAGACTATAGCTTTAATCATCGTTCCGTTGGTGGCTTTTGGAATTATTTTGGGTGTGAATATCCTTTCAGGTAAAGATATGAAGCCGCTTTATTATTATGTAGTTTGTGTTTTAATTCAAATTGGAGCTTTCTTTTTGAGTAAAGATAAACCAGCAAGAACCTTAATGATTTTCGGAAGTTTCGGAATGATTGCCATGTTAATTGGTTTGTTTACTTCTGGAACAGTTGCTATTTATGCTTTCCTTGCTGGAGGTTTGGCTTGTAGTATTATGTGGCCATCTATTTTTAGTTTGTCTATTATAGGATTAGGAAAATATACTTCTCAAGGTTCAGCGTTTTTAATTATGATGATTTTGGGTGGAGGAATTATTCCGCCAATTCAAGGTAAATTGTCTGATATTATCGGAATTCATCAATCGTATATTATTACGGTAGTTTGTTTTGCCTATCTGACTTTATTTGCTGTTTTAGTAAAAGGTCTTTTGAAAAAACAAAACATTGATGTTGATGCTATTGAAGTGGAAGGAAGTCATTAAGTAGTTTTCAGTTGAAAGTTTTCAGTTGAAAGTTTTCAGTTGTGACTGAATGTTAATATAAAAACTCCGAAGGAAAATAATTTCTTTCGGAGTTTTTTTATATTTTGGTACAATGGAAACACGCGTAATAATTCTGCTTTCTATTGTAATAATTGTATTTATCATTAATCGATTGTATGTTCGAGCTGATGAGAAAAGAAAATTAGCTCTTAAAGACAAGAAGACCTTATCTGATAAAGAGATTATATCAATGTTTGAAGATCCTTTGACTGGCGAAAAAGCAAAAGTTAGTGAAACTCAAACTAACTACGAATATTCAGATGAAATTTCAGATGATGCAGTTTTTTATGATAAACACAGAAGGACTTCTGAATATGTATTAAATAAATATTATTCTGAAGATGGTGATTTGGAGAGAGAGTTTATTTTAATCAAAAACCATTTATTAGATAATGGATTTAAGTTTAAATTATTTACCGATTCGGAATTAGATTTTCTTGAAGAGACAATAACATTTTCAAGTTTTGAAGATTGGTATTGCTCTAATTCGTATCATAAAAATCAATTATCAGTTTTTATTGCTTCAATAAAAGCTAAGTCAAATAATAGTAGACATAGCTCAAGAACAGAAAATTATAGTATAGTTTTTTGGATTAAAGATTTTAATTTTTTTGGTCATTATTGTTTTTTTAAGAAACCAATTGTTCAAAATATAATTGATGTTTTCATTGACGAGGAAAAAGAGATAATTACAGGATATCAAACTGAAATTATTAAAAAATCATTCCAAGAAAATGTAATTAAAGATTATTTTAAAACTATAAATTTTGAGAATGATTTAGAAATTGAAATTATCGATTCTAATATTATGATGAGAATTACCAATGTTGCTTCTCATGAAAATTTGATAAAACTTTTTGATAGTATTAAAAACTCCGAAGGAAAATAATTTCTTTCGGAGTTTTATATTATTTCCAAAATTCAAATAATCGAACTGATTTTTTGGTGTGTTTATCATTAAAAAGAAATTGTAACCATTCGTGAATCCAAACTCTTTTTCCAATTCGAGTGTACCAACTCATTGCTTTTCTGATTTTTTTATCTCTATGGAAAAATAAGCGTTTTAATGCTTTTGGGCGAGTTTGCATAATTACTTCTATGAGTTTTACATATAAAATAATTTGCCAAGGTTTTAATTTAGTTTTTAAAATTTGATGTTTGTAATCCCATTTTCGTTGGTCTAATTGAACTATTTCTTTGTCTTTAACGTCCTCAAAATAAGGTGTCCATTTGTGTGGTGTAACATAAAGTAACTGAATTTGGTCAGGATCATAATGTAATAGTTGTTTTAAAGAATTGATAAAATCTTTTGTAGTTTCTTCTCCAAATCCGACAACATAAGTTGCCATCGAAATAATATCGTGTTTCCTCAAAATTTGTATTGCTTCTTTATCCATTGAAGTTGAGCCAGCTTTTTTGATGTTTTCTAAAATAGTTTCGTCATAATTTTCTATTCCTAGTAAGAATCTTTCAAATCCTGCTTTTTTATATAAATGCATTATGTCAGCATCACGAACTATATTGTCAGCTCTCAATGAACCAACTAAAGTTAAATCTAAATTTTTAGCAATTAAAGCTTCTAAAAATTCTTGCCAAGCTTTTTTATAAGTAGCTGGATTTTCATCAGCAAAATTTATTACTTCTACACCATATTCCTTGTGTAGCATTTCAATTTCGTCAGCAAGTTTTTGGGGATTTCGATGACGCCATTTTTTCCAAAATAAACTCTGACCACAATAGCTGCAAGGATAAGGACAACCTCTTGAAAACTGAATGACTACAGCTTTTCTTTTTCCCCAATAAGTATAATTATATCCTTTCATGAGTTCCCAACCAATTCGATAGTTTTCCAAATCTTTAATCGTTGGTGCGACTGGAGTTTTGATTATCGCAGATTGATTTCTAAAAACAATTCCTCTAACTAAATTCAAATCGGATTTGGTTTCTAAATTATTTACCAAATCAATAATAATTTGTTCGCCTTCACCACAAACGATATAATCGATTTGTGGATTTTCTTCCAGAATTTCTTTATAGTGATAGGTTGGAAAAACGCCACCAATAATTATTTTAGTATTTGGTAGTTTTGCTTTTATCAAACTTGTAATTTCATTAATTATAGGTTGTGCAGATGTTGAGCCGGAATGACCTAACAATACTAAATCAGGATTATATTTTATAGTTTCTTCAACAATTTTAGAATGTTTCATAAAACTATAATCAGCATCTAATAAATTCACATTGTGACCTGCGTCTATAAGCGGACCACCAATCGATAGTAATCCTAAAGGAGGCAAATGTTCGTGGGGCATTCTACTTCCAATAGATAAATGTGGCGGGTTTATTATAAGAATTTTCATTTTTTATATTATTAATTATTTCCAAGTTTCACCAACGATTCGTAAATACACAAAAGCAATGGGAATGTTGGCTAAAAGAATTAGTATTTTGATGGTAAAATAGTCTTGATGATTTTTTTTGGTGAAAGCTAAATAGGTTAGCCGGAATAGCATTATTAAATTAATTGCAAAAGCTAGAATCAAATAAATTGCTCCAACACCAAACAGAGCTCCAGTTGGATTTATTAGATGTAAAATCAATAGAATAGTTCCTATGATAAATGAGCCAAAGGCTAATTGAGTGGAGAAAATGCCTGTTGCGTTTTCGTATTGTTTTTTTGTCATGATTTTAGATATTAGATTTTGATTTAATATAGATTAGGTTTACTATCGTAATTAGTGTTCCTAGTCCAAGAGTGAATGTCCAGGTTTCATTTTCGAAAAGGCAATTGAATGTAGATTCAGCCAAAAAAAGAGGATAACTAATAATATCC
>JAAFHW010000102.1 GCA_013298525.1 Flavobacteriia bacterium | reverse complement strand
GTTCAACAGCTACAACTATTGGTGGTACTTGTAATACGATTCCTTTTATTACAACTACAAGAACAATCATTATTACTGCACCTGCAAGTGCAACTATTTCATATTCAAATGCATCATACTGTAACAATATTACAGCACTACAAACAGTAACAAGAACAGGAACCTTAGGTGGTACTTATAGTGCAACGCCTTCTGGACTTTCGATTGATCCTATTACCGGAAATTTTGTACCGAGTTCTAGTGTACCAAATACTTATATAATCACTTATTCAGTTCCTGCTTCAGGTGGATGTGCAGCTTTTTCAACAACTACTCAAGTTGTGATAATTCCTGCCACTGTTCCTACATTTACTCAAGTTGCACCTATTTGTCCAGGAGATGTTTTAGCTGATTTACCAACTACTTCTAATAATGGAGTTACAGGAACTTGGTCACCAGCAATGAATAATACTGCTACAACAACATACACATTTACTCCTACTGCAGGATTATGTGCAACTATAGCTACTATGACAATTGGAGTAGGTTCAACAACTCCAACATTTACTCAGGTACAACCAATTTGCCCTGGAGCAACTTTAACTGATTTACCAACAACATCTAATAATGGTGTTGTAGGAACATGGGCACCGGCAATGAATAATACTGCAACTACTACCTATACATTTACTCCTAATGCCGGAATTTGTGCAGGTTCAGTTACAATGACTATTGTGGTTAATACACCTACAATTGTACCAACATTTACTTCTGTTGCTCCAATTTGTATTGGTGATACATTATCTGCATTACCTACTACCTCTAATAATGGAATTACAGGAACTTGGTCTCCAGCATTAGATAATACTGCAACAACAACATACACATTTACACCAGTTACTGGTCAATGTGCTGTAGTTACAACTTTAACAATAATTGTAAATCCAAATTTAGTTGTTACAGTAAACAATCCAACTGTATGTGCTGGATCTAGTGCAACAGTAACTGCAACTCCTGCAATACCTGGAAATTATTCTTACACTTGGACAGTACCTTCACCATTTACAAATCCTGGTAACGTTGCATCATTTAATACAACAGTTGCAGGAACTTATACTGTTGTTATTAATCAAGTAACTAATTTCTGTAATACAGATTTTGAAAGTCCAACAGCAACTGGAGCTTTCCCTAACCTATTTGATGAGAATTTAGTTCCTTGTTGGGATACTACATCCGCAGATGGAATAATAGAAATTTGGCCTCCAGGATTTGAAGGTGTTAACGCATATTCTGGAAATCAGTTAATTGAATTAAATGGAAATACACCAGGAACATTATTCCAAGATTTTAGTGTTTTACCAGGAACTGCTTTAACAATTTCTTTTGCTCATAGAGGAAGACAAGGTAATGATGTTGTTGGTGTTGAAATAGGACCTCTTGGAGGACCTTATGTTAGTCTTGGTAACTTTACAGATAATAACACCGCTTGGGTATTACATACTGTAAATTATGTAGTTCCTACTACAGGAGGAAATAATTATACTTTACGCTTTGTTTCTGTTTCAAGCGCAGGAGGAAGTCCAAGTATTGGTAACTTATTAGATTCAATTTCAATATCTAGTTTGAGTTGTCCATCACAACCAACTTCCGGAGTAGTTACAATAACAACTCCAGATACTCCAACGTTTACTGCAATTCCAGATATTTGTTTAAATGGAACGGCTCCTAGTTTACAAACAACTTCAAATAATGGAATTGCTGGAACTTGGTCTCCGAGTACAATAGACACATCAGCAGTTGGGACAACTACTTATACTTTCACGCCTAATGTAGGAATTTGTGCGACAACCGCAACATTGAATGTTACAATCATAAATCAAGTTACACCAACATTTAATAGTATTGCATCTATTTGTCAAAATAGCACAGCACCTAGTTTACCACTAACATCTTTAAATGGAATTGTTGGGACTTGGAGTCCAAATACAATTAATACATCTGTAGCTGGTTCAGTAACTTATACATTTACTCCAGACGCAATTCCTAGTCAAGCATGTGCATTAACAACAACTCTTTCAGTTACTATTGATCCACAAATTGTTAGTACATTTAATTCAATTGCAAACATTTGTCAAAATGGAGTTGCTCCTTCTCTTTCTTCTACTTCGAATGAAGGAATAGCAGGAACATGGAATCCAACAGTAATTGATACAACAACTCCAGGAACTACAACGTACACATTTACACCAAATGCAGGAATTTGTGCAACTACAGCTACTTTATCTGTTACAATTGATGCACCGACTGTTCCAACATTTACTCAGATAGCAAGTATTTGTTTAAATGGAACTGCTCCATCACTTCCTTCAACATCAAATAATGGTGGAATAGCTGGAACTTGGAATCCTACTACAATTAATACTTCAGTAGTTGGAAATACAACTTATACATTTACACCAAATGCTGGACTTTGTGCAACTAATGCTACGATGGTAATTACAATTAATCCTCAAACTGTTCCTACATTTAGTCAAGTTGGTCCATTTTGTCAAGGGTCAATTGCACCTTCACTTAATAACACATCTATAAATGGAATTGCAGGTACATGGAGTCCAAGTAGTATTAGTACATCAACTGCAGGAAGCACTACTTATACATTTACACCAAATGTTGGACTTTGTGCAACAACTACTACAATGACTATAGTAATAAATGCTACACCAGTTATAAATCCAATTAGTAATGTTACAGCATGTGATAATTATATATTACCAGCACCAAGCGTTGGGAATTATTTCACAGGTCCAAATGGAACTGGAACTCAATTAAATACTGGAGCTATAATTACTGCAAATACAACTTTATATGTGTATGCTGCAAACGGAAGTTGTACAGATCAAGAATCATTTACGATAACCATTTCACCTTCTCCATCATTCACATTGACAGGAGGTTGTGTTGGAACAAATTATGTTCTTGAAGTAATGTCAAATAATTTTGATACTTCTTTAGCTACTTATTCGTGGACTGGTCCAACAGGAGTTGTTGGAGGTAATAGTCCAACTTTACAAGTTCCTGCAAATGCTGCTGGTAGTTATACTTGTTTCGTTACAATTCCTAATGGCTCTGGAACATGTTCTGACTCTGAAGTCTTTATTGCAAATGATGTAACTTGTTCTATTCCAAGAGGTATTTCTCCAAATGGTGATACATTAAATGATACTTTCGATTTAACAGGGTTTAATGTTAAAGTATTAAGTATCTACAATAGATATGGAACTAAAGTATATTCAAAAACTAACTATGTTAATGAATGGGGCGGACAATCTGACGCTGGAAATGAACTACCAGATGGTACTTACTATTATGTAATTGAACGTAATGGTGTTGAAGCTAAATCTGGATGGGTATACATTAACAGAGAAATCAAATAATTTAAACCTTAATAATAAAAAAAGAGACTGAATTTCAGTCTCTTTTTTTGTTTAATATAATTCCGAAATTTCTTGAATGATTTCTATTAAAATTTTATTATCAATTTCTTCAAGTGAAGAATACCTTAGTGATTTCATTATACTCCTATTTTCTGAAATAAGATGTTCTTGATGATTTTTGATTTCAAAACCTTTTACAATTCCTAGGTCAACATACTTTCTTTTATGACTTACATTTATAAAACAAAATGGTTTTCCTCTATAATAATAAAAAGGAATCTTCCATTTGTACAATAATTCTAAATCTGGGATTTGATTTTCAATTACAATTTGCAAATTAAAAATTATAGAACGATAAGGTTCTGGTTGATTTAAGATATATTCTTCTACAGGTTTCATCTATTGCAATCCATATTGATCAAACAAATACATAAGCGATGCCATTGAAGCGGCTCCTAATTCTAATTCTCTTTTATTTACAGCATCAAAAGTATCATTTGCAGCATGATGATAATCAAAATAACGTTGTGAATCGGGTTGCAACGCTACTTTTACAATCTTTTCTGACTTTAAAGGCCCAATATCAACTCCAGTATGTCCTTTTCTAAAAATGTGAATTAAATAAGGCTCAAATAAGTTCTTCCAAGTAGTGATTTTATCAAAATTAGAATCATCCGCTTCAATCGAAAAACCTCTTGGTGTAAATCCTCCTGAATCACTTTCTAAAGCAAAAATATGATTCTCTTTATTTTTATTTGACAACTCTTCATATTTTAATCCACCTTTAACACCATTTTCTTCATTCATAAATAAAACAACTCTAATTGTATTTTTAGGTTTGTAGTTCAACTTTCTAAATATTTCTAAAACCGCCATACTTTGCACGCAACCAGCACCATCATCATGAGAGCCATCTCCTAAATCCCAAGAATCTAAATGTCCTCCAACTATCATTATTTTATTTGGATGTTCCGAACCTGTAATTTCACCAACAACATTATAAGACAAAACATCTTCCATTGTTTGGCAAGACTGTTTAAAATATAACTTAGCATTTAGGTTTTCTTTCAATAACTTACTTAACTCTTCTGCTCCATTTGTAGAAATTGCTGCAGCTGGAATACGTTTATCTATTGCAATATCTTTATAATTTGTTGAACCCGTATGAGGAAAATCATCTAATCTCAAATTCATAGAACGAACAATTACCCCAACAGCACCCAATTCTCCGGCTTCTCTTGCTCCAGAAGAACGTTGATCAACACAACTTCCGTAAGCATGAAACGTTTCAATAAACTCAGGATTCATTGGTCTGTTGAAAAATATAATTTTTCCTTTCACTTTTTCAGTTCCTAAAGCTTTTAACTCCTCTAAACTTTTAACTTCAATTACATTTGCCAACAAACCATTTTTGGGAGTTGCAACTGACATTCCCAAAGCACAGATTGGAAAAGATTTTTTTTGCTTTCCTACTTGTAAATAAGCTATCTCTTTCTCACCTCTCACCCATTTTGAAACCATAACTTCTTGTAGATAAACTCTATCTAAACCCAAAAGCTCCATTTGTTCCTTTGTATAAGTAACGGCTTTTGCTGCTCCTGATGAACCGGATAAACGATGACCAATTTTATTTGACAAATCGTCTAACCATGGATAGGCTTTGCTTTCGGTTAAAGCAACTTTATAAATTTGTTTCAACATTGCTTCATCATTGGTTTGAGACAACATTAATGTAGAATTTACTAACAACAAAAAAACTATTTTCTTCATTTCTATTAATTTTATTTCAAAAATAAAGTAAAAAACATTTGGTTGAACAATTTTTATTTATTTACTTTGTACTTCAAAGTACTTTTACATGGAAAACGAAAAATATCTTAACGACATTTCTGAAATAAAAAACATGATGAACCAATCATCAAGATTTATTTCACTTAGTGGATTATCAGGTGTTCTTGCAGGGATTTATTCTTTGATTGGAGCTTGGCTAGCTTACAAAACAATTTATTTTGATACGACGTCAATGGGAAACTATAGAAATCTTATCATCTCTCAAGATTCCATAAACAAACTTTTTATAATTGCTTCAACTGTTCTAATTTTATCCATAATAACAGGAATAGCATTAAGTGTTAGAAAAGCAAAAAAAACAGAAGATAAAATCTGGAATGTTTCATCAAAAAGATTGGTTATAAACTTTGCAATTCCGTTAGCAACTGGTGGCTTTTTTATTCTATTTTTGATAGAGAAAGAAATGCTAAGTTTAGTTGCACCATTAACCTTATTGTTTTATGGTTTGGCGTGCGTAAATGCTAGTAAATACACACTTGGTGATGTACGATATTTAGGAATTACGATGATAATTTTAGGATTACTTTCAACATGGTTTTTAGGATACGGATTATTATTTTGGGCATTAGGATTTGGAATTTGCCATATAATTTACGGAAGCATGATGTATTTTAAATATGATAGAAATTAAAAAATGATTTTATTTACTATAGCTTTCATATTTATCTTTTTTTTAGCAATTTCAATACTTTTATGGATTTTGAAATTAATATTCAAAAAGAAAATATTTAGGACTCTTAATATTGGATTGTGGATTACATTTCTAATCTTACCATTTTTAATAATGATTCTTGATTTTTTCAATTCGAAAACACAATTAGATAAAGAGGATATTCATGGGAACTACGTCATTAACAGAGAAAAATGCGCAGGTAAACAAGCAGATTGGCAATACAATCATTATAGATTTAAAATAACAGAAGATGATAAGATATTTTTTTACATAACAGAAAAAGAAAATATATTAAAAACAATTGAAGGAACTGTTAGCTATAATATAGGTTATGCAAGTCCTCATATAGAACTAAATTTTGAAGAACCTAAATTTCATATTTTAATAGAAAACCCAACTTTATATAGAGAAATTTGGACATTTTATTATGTATTTGAATCAAGTAAATATGGAAACATGTTCTTTACTAAAGGTAAATGGAAAAAAATAGATTAAAAAAATAAATGAAAACCATCATACAAAATATCAACAAAGCCTTTGATCACCGAATTCGTTTGGGGATTATGTCGGTATTGATGGTAAACGAAAGTGCCGATTTCAATATGCTTAAAGAACTTCTTGGAGTAACTGATGGCAACCTCGCCTCTCATACCAAAGCTCTTGAATCTGAAAATTATATTCAAATTGAAAAGCAGTTTATTGGTAAAAAACCAAACACGAGATACATTGCGACCAAAGAAGGAAAAAAAGCATTCAAAGATCATATTGATGCACTTGAAAAATTAATATCAAAAAGTTAAATCTATTTTTTTATTCACTTACTTTGAAAAACAAAGTACTTTTAAATATTATGAAAATTATAAAAATAAAATATCTAATCGTCAGTTGTGTCATCTTAATCATAGAAATAACTATTGCACTGTTCGTAAACGACCAATTCATAAGACCAATATTTGGTGATTATCTAGCATCAATTCTCGTGTTTTACTTATTGGCGACATTTCTTAAAACCGATTTGAATAAAATTGCTATCCTATCATTATTGATAAGCTATATAATTGAATTTTTACAATACATCCATATTCTGGAACTTCTTCATTTAGATAAAATCAAAATCCTAAACATCTTACTCGGAAACTCTTTTTCGTGGACTGATATGCTTGCCTATACACTTGGAATAATGACTGTCGTATTACTTCATAACTATAAAAAATTTATAAAATGAAATATTTTGTTGATGAAAAATCGATAGTAAGAGAAATTTGGAAAAATACGGATGCAGTATTATTGATTTTTGCAGGTTCTGCAGCCGAATTTGCTTTAAACAAAGCTGTAGATTGGTTGTACTTTACTGGAAAGATTCCGACAAATCCATTGGAACGATTGTTTTCTACAGTTGAATTTGCTCAAAAAATTGTCTTTTCAGAAGAAGAACTAGCCTTAGCAACTATAGATAAAATAAACCAAATTCATCAAGGACTTGAAAAAAGTCGTGGACAAACCATTCCTGATTGGGCATACAGAGATGTACTTTATATGCTTATAGATTATTCGATTCGCTCTTTTGAATTGTTAGAAAGAAAATTAGAAACCTCTGAAAAAGAAGAAATTTTTGATGTGTTTTCTAGGTTAGGAATTCGAATGGATTTGAAAGAATTACCAACCAACTATAACGATTGGTTAATTGACAGAACTATTCATCTCGAAAACAACTTACAAAAAGGAGAATTCACTATTCATTTATTTGAACAATATAAAAAGCATTTGGGTAATTCTAGATACTTGATTTTACTAGAAATTCAGAAAATTTTAGTTCCGAAAATGGTTTATAAAATGCTCTTTGAAACATCTAATTTTCCAACAAAAACACTTTTAAAGCTATATAAAATCAGCAAAAAATTAAAAGTAGATCATGTAGTAAAAGTGATTCTACTTCCAAAAAAATACAAAGAATCTATTATAAACATCGGAAAATACGAAACACTTTAAACCATCAATTATTGCACTAATGAGAGATTTACTAATTGAAAAAATGTATGAAATCACTAAGAAACCTTATCAAAAATTCTTCAAAAAAGGAATCGCTTGGAACGTTACTCCAAAAGAATTAATCAATTACAAAGAAGATAGTTTGGGATTTCATTTAGGATGTTTTTTACTAAAATACAATTTCGAAATGCAACCAAAATTGGAAGATCACGATGTAATTCATGTGCTAACAAACACAGGAGTTTCTGTAGTTGATGAAATTGCAATGCAATATTTTTTATTGGGAAATGGCAAAAAAAGTGCCTATTTATTTATGGTAATCTTTATTGGAACTGTCTTCTATCCTACTCAAATCAAACATTTTATTCACACTTACAATCGTGGTAAAAAAGCACATCAATTTCATGATTTAGATTTTTATAAAATGCTAACCATTCCAGTTAAAACGATTCAATCAACATTTAATATTAAGTAACTATGAATAATTTATTTTCACTTTATGTTTTGAATAAAAAACAAAACAATTTTTTAATTTTTAGTTCGATAACTGCAGTTGCTTTGCTTTTAATACGTGTAAAAATCACCCATTCGTTTTATTTATTATTTCTTATTTGGAATTTGATTCTTGCGGTTATTCCCTACATAATATCCAATTTCATAAAAATTGATTTTTCTCTAAAGAAATATAATTTCAAAAATCTATTTTTCATTGTGACATGGTTGCTTTTTCTTCCAAACACCTTTTATCTTATTACTGATTTTGTGCATTTGAATCACACTAATTTGATACAATTTTGCTTCGACTTCATTTTGCTTTTAAGCTTTACAATTGCAGGATTCTATTTTGGAATGCTTTCCATTTTCTCCATTCAGCAACAAATTCAATTTTTCTATACTTCAAAAACATCTTATTTATTTACAATTTCAATAAGCTATTTATGTGCT
>JAAFHW010000101.1 GCA_013298525.1 Flavobacteriia bacterium | reverse complement strand
TATAAACCCTGCAACCACTGCAAGTGCTTATCGGAATTTTCAATATTAAAATATTTTTAATTATTTTCTTATCTTCATTTGTTAAGATTATTTTTTTCTCATTGGCTGCGGTTAAAAGTGCTTCAATTGCATAAAGTCGTCCTTCAGGATTGTAGCCTTTAATAATCTCTTTAATTGCCGAAATATTATTTGAAGAAGTAAAATAGTTTATTGCCTTTCGTCCTTCAGGTTCTTCGCTTCCTTCGTAACAATACGATCCAAAGTCATAGCTGTTAATTGGATTTGTCAGGATAGAATAGTTTAAAGAGAAATTTTCATCTGAATTGTTGGATAATAATTTTATTGGTCCTAGTTTATCAGCTACATTAGTCTTAAATTCATCAAAAGTGGATTGATTTTGATAAATAAATGAATATGGATTTATGGAGTCCGCTACAATTGTTATTTCGCTCTTAAGTTTAGGGTCTTTATTAATCAAGTATTCTATTATTTTAAAATCATCTTCTAAGTATCTGATGTTGTATTGAATAATTTCATTTTTAAATGACAAAAGATTTATCCAGGTAGTCACATAACCTCCATATTGTGCACACTTGTAAAAAGTTAACCCAAATCCTAAATCTTTTGTGTCTCTTATATCAAGTTTGATAATGCTTTTAAGAAATTGGTCTTTATCTTTAAGGGCGTTCGAGTTATTTAATAATGAAAGGATATTTTTAAAATTTTCTTCGTCAAGCTTTACCCATTCAAGGTTGAGTTCTTTTTCTGAGGTCAGTGCGTTACCAAGATTGACAATGTGAATTGTTTTCAAAGCTTTCTTGTCTGTCGAGCTTTTATACACTTTCACGGAATTACAGGCAGCAAATAAAAGAGTCAATATTAAAATGGTTGTTGTTCTCATAAATACACATTACTTATAAAGATTAGTAATATAATCAAAAATATAATTATTTATCATAACAAAAAAATCCCAAACTTAAAATTTGGGATTCATATTTATTACTTCAAAATTGTCTGTTTTCTATCTGGTTCTGTTTTTAAAAATAATCAAGTATAGAATGCGCTATCGACTATAAAACATATCAGCGCTATCAGGTTTATTTTTGAATAAGTATCTTTTTGTGATCTTCCCATTTTTTTCCGCCGATTAACTCAACAGCTTCCTTATTTAAAAATATTAACTCGTAAGCATTTGTCAAAAATATGTTTTCAGAATCTTGTCTTTCATGAGCTATATTGTATATTATCACATTTTCATTGCTGCTTACATTTTGAATACTGAATGTAAAACCGTAATCAGTGTAATAAGGCGCTTGCTCTATTTCTATTCTTAAGTTTTTCTGTTTGTTAAAATAAAGCAATTTAACCGACCAATCAATCTCTCCATGTCTGAAGACTTTTTCTTCTTCGAAAGTATAATTAAATTCGCTTTCGAGAATCGAAAACAAACGTCGAGCGTGAGTTCTAAAAAATTCAATTCGATTCATTTACTCAATTTTTCAGTATTACTTCAAACGTTCCGCGGCTTCATGAAGTGGCGATGAACCAAGACCAAGCCTTCACAAATATGACAAAAACTTTTAATTAAAAACCTTTCCGATTTCAAATAAATCCCTTGCCTCGCCATTTCTTGAAACGGCTGTTATGCGAAGTGCTTTATTTATTTAAAATCAATGGTTTTCCCCAAATTGCTTTATTTTCTGAACCAATAATCTTTTGTTTTTTTTGTCTATTTATTATGGTATCTTTTATAAAGTAAGTAGGAAAAGTTATAGTGTCTTTTAGAGATTCATTTTCAACAGGATTAATCGTAACAGTGTCTCCAATTTTAAAGTTTGAAAAATTTTCCCAAGACGATAAGACAGAAACTTTAGTTGGCAATAATTTATTTCCATTTGTTTTTCCAATCATAAGAGTGAAATTTTTTGCCCAACAACTCGGTCCATTACATTGATAAATTTCTGTTAGTATAATTTCAAATTTTTTGTCATAATTAATGTAATCATATCCTTTTCGTAAAGTTTTATAATCAATCGTTCGAGTCGAGCTGCACCCGATCAGAATAGTTGCTAAAAGAATGGTTTGTGTTTTCCTCATTCACGCTCGTTTTTTGGCATTTCGCATAACTTATATATATCAGCTATAAACAACACAAAGCAATCAATATTTTGATGGATTTGTGCCATAAAATGACTTATTTAGTTATCAAATATACTACTATTTTCAATAAAAAAATCCCAAACTTCAAATTTGGGATTTCTATTTATTACTTCAAAATTGTCTGTTTTCTATCTGGTCCTACAGAAACTATTTTTATTGGTACTTCGACTTCTTTTTCTATGAATTCTATGTAGTCTTTTAGTTCTTTTGGTAGGCTTTCAAAAGTCGTTAAACCAGTTAAATCGGCTTGCCATCCTTTGAATTCGGTGTAAATTGGTGTTACGTTTTCTTCTTCTATGTTGTAAGGTAAATGTTGTATAACTTCACCTTTATAGTTGTAAGCTGTAGCAACTTTCAAAGTTTCAAATCCTGATAAAACATCGCCTTTCATCATCATTAATTGTGTTACGCCATTCACTTGAATTGCATATTTCAAGGCAACTAAATCCAACCAACCGCAACGTCTTTTTCTTCCTGTTACTGAGCCAAATTCGTTTCCAACTTTAGCCATAACATCACCAGCATCGCCAAAATCTTCTGTAGGAAATGGCCCAGAACCCACACGAGTTGTATAAGCTTTGAAAATTCCGTAAACTTCTTTGATTTTATTTGGTGCAATTCCTAAACCAGTACAAGCTCCTGCAGCAGTTGTATTAGATGATGTTACAAATGGATAAGTTCCAAAATCTACATCTAATAACGAACCTTGTGCACCTTCGCAAAGAATTGATTTTCCTGCTTTTTGTGCTTGCGCTAAATATTCTTCGCTATCTATAAAAGTTAGTTTTTGTAAATCCTTGATGGCTTCAAAAAATTCTTTCTCTAATTCAGGTAAGTTGTATTGAATGTCAACATTATAAAAAGCAATCATTGCTTCGTGTTTGTCTGCCAAAGCTCTGTAACGTTCTTTGAAATCTTCTAATTCAATATCACCAACACGAATTCCGTTTCTACCAGTTTTGTCCATGTAAGTTGGTCCAATTCCTTTTAATGTAGAACCAATTTTAGCTTTACCTTTTGAAGCTTCAGAAGCTGCGTCAAGCAATCTATGCGTAGGAAGAATTAAATGTGCTTTTCTCGAAATGATTAATTTAGATTTGATGTCCAAATTGAATTTTGCCAAACCATCGATTTCACTTTTGAAAACTACAGGATCGATTACGACACCATTTCCAATAATATTGATATTGTTATCATGAAAAATTCCAGAAGGAATAGTTCTCAAAACGTGTTTTATTCCGTCAAATTCTAATGTATGTCCTGCATTTGGACCACCTTGAAAACGAGCAATAATATCGTATTTTGAGGTAAGTACGTCAACGATTTTTCCTTTTCCTTCGTCACCCCATTGTAATCCGAGTAGTAAATCTACGGTCATTGTGTTGTTGTTTATTGTGTAGTTAGTTTATTCTTTTTTCTTATTTGCGTAAAAATATAAGGAGTGATTAGTGATTTCGATACCAAAAATTTCTTCCATAGTTTTTTTAATAGTTTGAATCCTTGGGTCACAAAACTCAATTACTTCTCCAGAATCAGTCATGATAATATGATCGTGTTGTTTATCAAAATAGGATTTTTCGTAATGCGCTTGATTTTGACCAAATTGGTGTTTTCTAACCAAACCACAATCTAAAAGTAATTCGATGGTGTTGTAAAGCGTTGCTCTTGAAACACGATAGTTTTTATTTTTCATTTTGATATACAAATTTTCTATATCAAAATGTTCTTGACTATTATAGATTTCTTGAAGAATAGCGTAGCGTTCAGGCGTTTTACGGTGTCCTTTGTTTTCAAGATAGGCAGTAAAAACGTTCTTTACTGTTTCTTGATTTTTTGTATTATCTGATGCTATTTGTGTCATAATGCGCAAAGATAAATTATAGTTTATAAGTATGAAACTTTATGAGTTTAAAAGTTATAAACTAGTTGTTGATAATCTTGTTAGTTCTTGTAAACCCTTGAAATTTTTTCGATACCATCAATTTTTTTAATGTTATCAATTAGTTTTTTCAGGATGGTATTATTTTGTACAACTACTGTCACTTGTCCATTAAAAATTCCTGCTTCTCCACTCAAGGAAATACTTTGAATATTCACGTGCATTTGATTTGAAATTACTTTTGTAAGCTCATTAGTCAATCCTAAAGTATCCATTCCGGTAATTTTTAATACGGCTTTAAATTCTTGTTGTGAAGAGTCAATCCATTTGGCTATCATAATTCTATAGGCATAGTTAGATTGTAATGCAATAGCATTTGGACAGTCTTTTTTATGCACTTTTATACCTTCATTAATGGTTACAAATCCAAATACTTCATCACCAGGAATTGGATTACAACAACTTGATAATTTGTAATCTAATCGGTCTTGTTCTTTTCCAAAAACCAATAAATCATAATTACTGGTTAGTTCTTGTCTATTGATGTCTTCAACATTAGAATTTGGTGAACGTTTGATTTTATTTTTAAAGAAATTGATTAATGTATTGCTTTTTTGAGCAGCAAAATCTTTTAATTGTTGATTTTCAATAGCGCCAATACCAACACGATAAAATAAATCTAAACTTGTTTTCAGTTTGAAAAAGTTTACTAATTCATTTACAACAGTTTCATTTAAAGTAATTTTTAAATGTTTTAATTTTCTTGTAAGAAGTTCTTTTCCTTCTTCGGCTATTTTCTTGGTGTCTTCATTAAGAACACTTCTGATTTTGTTTTTTGCTCTTGAAGTGGTAACATAATCTAGCCAATGCATTGTTGGTTTTTGATTGACTGATGTTATTACTTCAATTTGGTCACCACTTTTTAATTCGTGGTTTAGTTGAACTAATTTTCCATTAACACGAGTTCCTCTAGTTTTAATTCCAATTTCGGAGTGAATACTGAATGCAAAATCTAATGAAGTGGCACCTTTTGGTAATGATTTAATTTCACCTTTGGGTGTAAAGACAAAGATTTCTTTAGCATAGAGATTCATTTTGAAATCCTCTACAAAATCAACTGCATTGGTTTCAGAGTTTTCAAGTGCTTCTTTAAGTAGGTTTAACCAAACATCTAAACCATTTTCTTCGGTTGCACCTTGTTTGTATTTGTAATGCGCTGCGTATCCTTTTTCGGCAATTTCATCCATTCGTTCACTTCGCACTTGAATTTCTACCCAGCGACCTTTTGGTCCCATTACAGTAATGTGTAGTGCTTCATAACCAGATGATTTTGGTGATGATATCCAATCGCGTAAACGACTTGGACTTGGACGATAATGATCGGTAATGATGGAATAAATTTTCCAAGCCAAGAATTTTTCATCGTGAGCATTGGATTTGTATATGATTCGCAAAGCAAATTTGTCATAAACTTCATCAAAACTGACATTTTGAGCCAACATTTTACGGCGAATAGAATATATAGACTTCGGACGACCTTTCATTGTGTATTCAACACCTTCTTCGTCAAGTGATTTTTTTAATACATCAGAAACCAATTTAATGTATTCGTCTTGTTCTTCCTTAGTTTCTTTTATCTTACTGACGATATCATTATAAACAGCAGGTTCTGTATATTTTAAACCTAAATCTTCCAATTTGGTTTTGATGTTATAAAGTCCTAAACGATGGGCAAGAGGTGCGTAGATATATAATGTTTCCGAAGCAATTTTAACTTGTTTGTAATCAGGCATCGAATCCATAGTTTGCATATTGTGCAATCTATCAGCAATTTTGATAAGAATTACTCGAACATCATCGTTCAATGTAAGCAACATTTTACGAAAGTTTTCTGCTTGCATTGAGATGTTCAAGTCTTTCTTTACTTGAGATATTTTGGTTAATCCAGCTACAATTTGTGCAATTTTTGGATTAAACATTTTTTCAATGTCTTCTACTGTAATTTCGGTATCTTCAACAACATCATGCATCAAGGCTGCAGCAATACTTGTTGGTCCGAGTCCGATTTCAGAAGCTACAATTTTAGCAACACCAATAGGGTGAAAGATATAGGCTTCACCAGATTTTCTGCGTTGGTCTTTATGTGCATCAACAGCTACATCAAATGCTTTACGAATGAGTTTCTTGTCTTCAGGTGTAAGTGTTTGATAACTAATGCGAAGTAACTCTTTGTATTCGCGTGCTAATGCTTTTTTTTCTTCTTCTAAATCGATCTCTGTCATAGCAAATTCTTCAATTAGCTAAAAATAAGAAATATTATTGAAATTGCAATAAAAAAAATCCAAATTCCGATATTTTTTTCAGAATTTGGATTTGAATACTAAACAAGTTTAGTGTAAAAATTTTGGATTTAGTTATCTATTCTTGAGAAGTCTAAATCGTGAAAATCGTAACTAAAATCAGTAAGTGGTGATATAGCTTTCATTTTAAATTTTATAGCTTTTCCTTCTGCATCAAGTTCGAAGAAAATATGAGCGTCTGCATTAAAACTTCTGTTGTTCCATCTCACAACAAAGTTTTGGTCTTTGTAAAATAAAATGGTTCCTGAAAGTCTTGGTGAACGTTTAGATTTAAAATTTAAGATTCCATTTTTTACATAAACGTAAACTTCTCCAAACCATTTGTCATTATAAGTTCCGATATATTTTGTAAAATCAATTTTTACACGAGTAATGCTATTTTGATTTACAGTTTTCCAAACTTCATCTGTAATTTTATCTGCGTTTTCTTCTCTGTTTTTTCGTTCTTCACTTAATGTAATTACATGATCGGGATTTTTAAGACCCAAATAACTGTCTTTAATTGTATTTGAAATTGCATTAAAAGCCGCACCAGATTGTTGGTTGGTTAATACAATAATACCAAGTTTAATGTCTGGAAACATGATGGTTTGTGTAACAATTCCGTCCAATCCTCCAGTGTGTGATACTTGTAAATGACCATTAATATCTGATAATTGCCATCCTAGTCCATAGGCTTTAAAGTTGCAACTGTAGGGTTTCATGCCATGAACTGAAAGAATCGTTTGTGGAGACCACATTTCTTCATGAACTTCTGGACTAAATAATTGATTGTTTGTACCGTATTTTCCTTTGTTAAGTTGAGCAATAACCCATTTACTTAAGTCATTTGTACTAGCATAAATTCCGGCAGCAGCATCAAAAATCGGATTAGTATATCGCTTGATAATTTCTAATTTTCCATTGGTAGGTACGTGAGGAACGATAGTATTAGTAGTGTCTTTTAGTCTGTTCCAAGAAGCAGCACTATTGTTCATTTGTAAAGGTTTCATGATTCGTGTTTCTACAAATTCGCACCACGAAGTTCCTGAAACTCTTTCAATAACTTCACCGGCAATTACGTAAAGTAAATTATCATAATCGTATTGCGCTCTAAAAGAAGAAACTGGTTTTAGATATTGAATGTTTTTGATGATGTCTTTTGGTGTAAAATCATGTCCATCTGGCCAAATCATTAAATCACCAGCGCCTAATCCTAATCCACTTCTGTGAGTTAATAAATCTCTTATTGTGAACTCGTTAGTAACAAAATCATTATACATTTTAAATTCAGGAATGTATTTAATGACTTTATCATCCCAATCAAGTTTTTTTTCATCTACAAGCATTGCTAATGCTGCTGATGTAAATGCTTTGCTATTGGAGGCAATTCCGAAAAGTGTATTTCCGTCAACCTTTTTCTGAGTATTTATATTGGTTACACCATAACCTTTTGAGATAACTACTTTTCCGTCTTTTACAATTGCAACAGCAATTCCAGGTACGTTAAAGGTTTTCATAGTTCTGTTTACAACATCATCTAGTTTAGATTCAGAAATTTGTGCAAACGATAAAGCGCATGTAATAGTTGAAATTGCAGTAAAAAATAGTTTTCTCATGGTATAAATTTAAGTTGAAAATCAAAATCCTCTTTGTCTTTTGGCTTCAAATAATAAAATAGCTGAAGCTACAGAGACATTCATAGAATCGATTTCGCCTTGCATCGGAATGATGATGTTTTGGGTAGCATTATCGCGCCAAGCTTGAGTTAAGCCAGTCGCTTCTGTACCTACAACCAATGCACTAGCTGTAGTATAATCTTGAGTATGGTAGAAGTTGGAGTTCTGTAATGTGGCACCAAATATAGCAATTTTTTTGTCTTTTAAAAATTGTATTACATTTTCGGTTGAGTCTGAGGCAATTTGATTGGTGAAAAGACATCCTACACTTGAACGTACAATGTTAGGATTGTACAAATCGGTCTTTGGATTGGCAATAATCACGGCATCAATATTGGCAGCATCACAAGTGCGAAGCATAGCACCAATATTTCCCGGCTTTTCAATTGATTCCATCACTAAAATCAGAGCATTTTCTGGTAATTTTAAATCGTTTAGCGATAAAGTTTTTGTTTTGGCAATAGCTAAAATACCTTCAGTTGTATCTCTGTAGGCTAATTTTTGATATACTTCTTTGGTAATTTCAATCAGTTCAACTTTGCTTTTAACAAGTTTATTGATTTCATTTTCTGTAATTAATTCAGGAAGAAATAAAATAGTTTCTAGTTGATAATTTCCTTTAATGGCAAGCTCAATTTCACGTTTTCCTTCAATTAAGAAAGTGCCTGATTGCTTTCTAGCTTTAGCTTTTTCTTGTAATAAGACTAAAGATTTAATTAACGGATTTTGTATAGAAGTGATTTGTTTCAAAAGCGATAACTTGTTTATGGTGCGAAGTTACAGAGAATTTTAAAATATTCAGTCTTAAAATTTGCTTATGATTATTTAGTAAAATACAACCATCCCACAAAAGGTTTTGGGTAATCAGCATCATTTAAGTTTAAAATATAAAAGTAAGTTCCTTTTAAAGCTAATGAGGAACTTATGGTTTGTCCAATAGTAATTTCACCATTCCAATCTTCTGATTGATTGGTTCCTTTCCAAATTAGCCTTCCCCAACGATTGTAGATTTCTAATTCAAAATTCACAAAAATGTTTCTTAATCCTTCAATAAAAAACGTGTCGTTAAAACCATCGTTATTGGAAGTAACATAATTGTAAATAATTGGAGGACAGTTTTTTGTAGTTAAATCAAATGAGGTAATTGTGAAACAATGGTCATTTTCAATTCTTATAAAGATTTTCTTTGGTGTTGAAGTTGAAACATAATTTGAAGTATTTGTTATTGTATTCACATTGGCTATGGCATCAGATCGGAAG
>JAAFHW010000100.1 GCA_013298525.1 Flavobacteriia bacterium | reverse complement strand
TTCCCATTCCGAACAGAGAAGTTAAGCCCGATTGCGCAGATGGTACTGCATAACTGTGGGAGAGTATGTCGCCGCCTTCTTTTTTAAAAACCCTATCCATAAAGGATAGGGTTTTTTGTTTTATAAAGTTTTTGAAAAGTTACATAGTTGTTATGGAATCACATATTCTGGATAATGCTAAATTGCGTGAGTGATAGAAGTGGCATCCTTTTATTTTTTCTTAAAAAAAAGAAAAGATATAGCGGATAGCACGACCCTTGTGGCACGCCACAAAAAATTACACTAAATGTTATTTAAAAAATAGTTAAGTTTCTTTATCTAAAGTAACTATATGTGTTTTGTTAAATAATGAAGTTGGTAATAATTTTGGTTTTATTAAATATATTCTAGTACTCTTTCTAAAGCCATTCCGCGTGAACCTTTTATTAAAATAGTTTTATTTGAAAAATGATTTTCATTAAGAAAGCTAACAAATGATTCGAAGTCTTTATAAAAGAAGTGATTGTTTTTACTGTTTTTGTTTAAATAAAAATCTTTTCCAATAAAATAACAAGTTATTTGACCTTCTTTTTTTAAATAGCTGACAATTGACCCGTGTTCTTCTATACTTTCATTACCTAATTCAAACATATCACCAATAATAATTACTTTATTGTTTTTTTCTAGTTGTATAAAATTTTCTAATGCTACTAACATGCTACTAGGATTTGCATTATAGGCATCTAAAATGATTTCATTTGTGTTTTTTGAGAGTAATTGAGAACGATTGTTGTCGGGAATATAACTTTCTATAGAGCTCTTTATATCTTCATCAGAAACCCCAAAATAATGTCCAATTGTTATAGATGCATTTATATTATTTGCATTATAAAGTCCAATTAAATGTGATTGTATGACTAAATTATTGAAATGAATGTTGACAAACGGATTTGCAGTAATGCTTTTTATAAAAACATTTGCTTTCTCCATTTCAGTGCTAAATGTTATTCTATTTATGTCTCTAGTTTTTTCTTCTTGTATTTTATCATCAATATTTATAAAAACTTTTTTATCATTAAGTCTAATGTAGTCATACATTTCGCTTTTGCCTTTTATTACTCCTTCAACACCTCCAAATCCCTCTAAATGTGCTTTTCCAAAATTTGTAATATATCCAAAATCTGGATTTGTAATTTCACATAAAAATTGAATCTCTTTTTGATGATTAGCACCCATTTCAACAATTCCAATTTCAGTTTCACTATTGAAAGATAAAATTGTTAAAGGAACTCCTATGTGATTGTTTAAATTTCCTAATGTAGCTTTGGTTTTATATTTTTTTGATAGTACGGTTTGTATTAATTCTTTAGTTGTAGTTTTTCCATTGCTACCTGTTAATGCTATTATAGGTAGTTTTAGATAGTTTCTGTGATATTTTGCTAATTCTTGTAAAGTAACTAAACTATTTTTTACTATAATAGTTCTATGATCGATGTGATAATCTGGATTGTCAATTATAGCGTATATCGCACCTTTTTCTAATGCTTCTTTTGCAAATGTATTAGCATCATATTTTTCGCCTTTTATAGCAACAAAGAATGATTTCGGTTTTACTTTTCTTGTGTCGATTACAATATCATTTGATAGTAAAAATAGCTTGTGGATATCTTTTATGTCCATATTAAGAAATGAATTGAAAACAAAAAGCCCTAATTAAAGGGCTTTTTTGTTTAATGTATTAATGTATTATCTTTTCTTTTTGTTTCTAGCTGATTTTTTTGAATCAGATTTTGGTCCTACTCTAGACATAGCACATCTAAATCCAATATAGTCAGTAGCCATATCTTGAGGGAAGTATCTTCTTTGTGCTGGATCCAACCAATATGCTCTATCTCTCCAAGAACCACCTTTATATACTCTAACATCATCATTCACTAAAGTTGTTCTTTTACTTGACTTATCAAATTTACGAATCATGTTTCCAATACTATCTGTAGATACATTGTGTTTTGGAGAATCATACATTCTTTGATCGTCTTTTAACTTACCATCACCTTCTTCTGATGAACCGAAATCAAAATATCTAGTAGATTGTTTATCACCATCTCTATAATTTCTGTGGTCGCTTTTATCAAAATTTTGTCTTAAATAAGTTTCTTTTTCATCAACAGGAACCTGAGCGATTTGCCCAATAAAGTTTCTTGCCATAACTCTACCATTTGGTAAAGTATCAAATTTTTGAGTTTCTTGAGTAACTAATTCAACTTTTCCGTCTTCACCAATTTTGTTTTTGGTATAAACGTTACCTCTAAAATAATTAAAATCATTGGCTTCGTCATCAATTATTGGTCTGTAAACGTCAGCTACCCATTCAGCAACGTTTCCAGCCATGTCATATAGACCAAAATCATTTGGAGGATATGATTTTACCTTGTTTGTAATATCTGCACCATCATCAGACCATCCAGCTATTCCGCCATAATCTCCTTTTCCTTGTTTGAAGTTTGCTAATTGGTCACCTTTTATTTGTCTTTTTCCAGAACGTGTATAACTTCCAGACCAAGGATATTTCTTTTGACCTTTATAGATATTGTATTCTCTTTGTCCTACGTCTGCAGCAGCTGCATATTCCCATTCTGCTTCAGTTGGCAGTCTGTATTCAGGTAAAATTAAACCTGAAGTTCTTTGTGCGTAAACATTCTTAGCACCACTATTTCCATTTGCATTAGCAGTTCCACCACCAGCACCAGCTGCGCCATTGCTTTTAGCGCCACCTTTTTGTCCTTTTTGTAAAACAATTTCTTGATTTCCACCATAAGTTTTAGTAGGAGCAGCAAGATAAGTTTCGGTATCAAATGTTGCATCTGCTTTTACATCGACAACTTTTGAATCTTTTTTCAAAAATCTTTGTTGTTCTAATATAGATTCATTTACTCTATTTGTTCTCCACTTAGCAAATTCGGTTGCTTGAATCCAATTTACACCAACTACAGGATATTCAGCATATGCTGGATGTCTTAAATAGTTATTTGTCATGGTTTCGTTGTAACCTAATCTATTTCTCCACACTAGAGTATCAGGCGAAGCGCCTTCATAGATATTTTTATAATTGTCTTCTTCTGGAGGAAATACTCTTTTTAACCAATCTAAATACTCCATGTACATAAGGTTAGTTACTTCAGTTTCATCCATATAAAAAGACTGAACGTGCTGTTGATTTGGTGTGTTGTTCCAATCATGCATTGGATCATCTTGAACTTTACCCATTGTAAAAGTTCCACCTTCAACTAACACTAATCCTGGGCCAGTTGCTTGCTTTTTAAATTTAGAAGCATACTGAAATCCACCTTTTTTGTCGTTAATTTTCCATCCAGTAGCTTTTGATCCACCTTTAGAATTCGATTTTTTGCTACAACTTGATACACTAGCCATTAATGCTAGTACAAGTAACAACCTGATTGCCATAAATTTGTTTACTTTCATACTCTTAGTAGGTAATAAATTTTCGAGGCGCAATATAAGAATTAACCTTGAAATTGCAACATCTTTTTTAATAATAGTAAAAATTATTTTTTCTTGAACTATTTATTAACGTTAACTTGTGTTTATTATTGTATGTCAAATATTAATTTTATTTTTACATTCAGTAATATTTGAAAAATAATTGCGTTACTATTTACTATGAAAAAGATTTATTTTTATTTATTTCTATTTAGCGGTGTTTTGGTTTTTGCACAGCAAAGTAAAAATATAACTATCGATTGGATTGATAGAACTAATTATTCGTTCGGCGAATATAAAGTTAATGTTCCTGTTTTTAAAACAGATAGCTATAATTTTGATTTTGCAAAGAAAGAAATTGTTTTCACAAGTAAAGTAGAAGTTAGTGATTTAATTGATGAAAATTCTTTGATGATTTCTGATATTGTCTATGAAGCGATTCTAGAGAGTCAATTAGGAGATTTAAAAAAAGAAAATATTAAAAATTCTATTTCAGCATCATTGAAAAATGTTATTGCTCGAGATAAAAAATATGTTGTCTTGCAATTTTATCCAATTATTAAAGATGGCATTGGTTATAAAAAGGTAAAATCACTTACTTACACATACAATATTTCTTCTGTTTCTAATAAAACTAATTCTCTTCAAAATCAATTTAGTATTTCAAATTCAGTTTTATCTTCTGGGAAATGGAATCGTTTTTATGTTGAAAAATCGGGTGTTTATAAATTATCTAAATCGTTTCTTTCTAGTTTAGGATTTGATATGAATTCTGTAAATCCAACTAAAATTAAGATTTATGGAAATGGTGGACGAATGCTTCCTTTGTCAAATGCTCAATATTATCCAGATGACTTAGAGGAAAATGCTATTCAAGTTATTGGAGAACAAGATGGTTCTTTTGATAACGATGATTATATTTTGTTTTATGCAGAAGGACTTGATAATTGGAGTCAAGAAAACGAGACACATTTAAATTTATATTCCGAAAGATCTTATTATTATGTAAATGTTATTGGATCAGATGGAAAAAGGATAAGTTTAATGTCACAACCTTCGACAGGGTCCACTTTAAATTTGACTGCGTTTGATGATTATCAATTTCATGAGGTTGATTTGACTAATATTGGTAGGCTAGGTAGGGTTTGGTTTGGTGAAAACTTCAATATAGATGACGAACAAACATTCGATTTTAACTTTCCAAATATTGTTACAAGTTCTCCAGCAAAAGTAACTGTTCATACTGGAGGAAATTCTTTCGTTGATACCTCATTTTCAATAGCTGTAAATTCGCTAAATATTGGAACAATAAATTTGCCAGAAGTTGATTTAAATTCTGGAACTGAAGCTTCTCACGGATCAATAGTTTCTAACGTTCCAGGAGCAACAAATTTTAATGTTAAACTTACTTACAATAATAATGGTGTACCAACTTCAAGAGGATACCTTGATTATATAAGTATTGCATGTAAAAGTAATTTAACGGGTTTTGGCAAACAATTTAGATTTACATACAAAGATGCGCCGCTGCAAACAGGTGTTGCACAATATCAGTTATCAAATGCAACTGGAATTTCTCAAATATGGGATATTACCGATATTTATAATGTTACTTCTGTTAAAAATCCAAATCAAAGTAGTTTTTCTTTCAAATCTAATTTAGGAATTGAAAAAAAATATATTGCTATTGACGAATCAGATTTATATACTCCACTTAAAGAAAGTAATGCATCAGTTACAAACCAAGATTTAAAAGGCACAATATTTAATAATGCTCAAGGAAATTTTGAAGACATAGATTACCTTATCATTACACCAAGATCAATAAATGCACAAGCAGAAAAATTAGCCAACTTTCATAGAAGTTATTCTAATTTGAATGTCAAAGTAGTAAATCTTGATAATATTTATCAAGAATTTGGTGGTGGTAAACAAGATATTGGAGCTATCAGGAATTTTGTAAAATATGTATATCATAATGCTTCTTCACCAAGTCAAAGGGTTAAGTATTTGAATTTGTTTGGTGATGCTTCATTTGATTTTAAAGACAGAATTCCAAATAATACAAACGTAGTACCAATTTATCATGCTACAAATAGTTATTATTCTGGAGAATTGTCTTTTGCTTCGGATGACTTTTTTGCGTTAATGGATACAAATGAAGGTGATCCTTTTTATTCTTTTGGTGCTGATATTGCCGTTGGAAGAATGTTAGTTTCATCGGTTCAACAAGCAGAAGAAATGGTAAATAAAGTTATAGAGTATCATGATATAAAATCTTATGGTAGTTGGAGAAATAACTATGTGGCAATTTCGGATGATTCTGATAAAGATCCAGATGCTTCATTGCAAATAAAGCAAAATAACTTAACAGATGTTATTTATGCTCAAAAGCAATTTATAAATTTCAAGAAAATTCTATTGGATTCTTATCAGCAGCAAACTTCTGCTGGAGGAGAACGATATCCGCAAGCAAATGAAGAAATCACTAATGCTTTCGAAAAAGGAGCTTTAGTTTTTAATTACCTTGGACATGGCGGTGAAGACGGTTTAACAGGTGAAAGAATATGGGATAAATTTGATGGTTACGATTTTAATAATCGTTATCGATATCCTTTATTTATTACAATCACATGTGAATTTTCGAGATTTGATAATCCCTATCGACCAACTGCTGGAGAGTATACTTATTGGAATCCAAAAGGAGGTGCTATATCTATGATTACTACAATCAGGTCAATTGGACAATACAATGCTGAAATATTTAATGATATTTTGGCTGAGAAACTGTTTTCATATGGGTCTAATCAATATGTTTCAATTGCAGAGGCATTGCGACTTGCTAAAGGTTCAAGTAATAATAATTCTTCAACCAGAGTTGTAGCATATCTTGGTGATCCTGCATTAATGCTTTCTATTCCTAAGCCAAAGGTTGTTTTGACCAAAGTAAATGATGTTTCAATTACCCAACCTATTGATGATTTAAAAGCGTTGAGTTATGTAAAATTATCAGGTGAAGTTCAAGACGATAACGGAAATTTATTATCTTCTTATAATGGTGAACTAGCGGTAAATGTTTTTGATAAAAATTACAATAAGTCAACTTTTAATAATGATGGATATAGTCCTGTAATGAGTTTTGTTAATCTTGGAGAAACAATTTTTAGAGGAAATGCTTCTGTAAATAACGGTAAATTTGAGTTTGGATTTGTTGTTCCAAGAGATATTAAGATTCCACTAGGAAATGGTAGAGTGAGTTTTTATGCGAAAAGAGATCAAGTGCTTCTAGATAAAACAGGTTATAATATAGATATAAAAGTTGGAGGAATAAATACAAATGCAGTTGCAGATAATACTCCACCAAGAGTTCGTTTGTATATGAATGATGAAAGTTTTGTGAATGGTGGAATAACAAATGAATCGCCTTTCTTTTTGGCTTTTGTAGAAGACGAGCACGGAATCAATACAGCTAGTGGAATTGGTCATGATATTGTAGCAATTTTAGATGGTGATGAAACCAAACCATACATCTTAAACGATTATTATGAAACGGAACTGAACGATTATACCAAAGGTAAAATAAGATTTCCTTTCAGGAATTTGTCAAAAGGATTGCATACAATTGTTTTTAAAGCTTGGGATGTTTACAATAATTTCATTTCAGCAGAAATACAGTTTATAGTTGCCGATAGTGGTGATATTACTTTAACAAATGTGTTAAATTATCCAAATCCATTCGTTAATTACACTCAATTTTGGTTCAATCATAACAAACCTTTTGAACCTTTAGAAGTACAAGTTCAAATTATGACAATTACCGGAAAAGTGGTAAAAACAATTAATCAAACAGTTACTACTGAAGGATTCTTATCAAGAGAAGTTTCGTGGGATGGGAAGGATGATTTTGGGGATAAAATCGGTAAAGGAGTTTATATTTATAAATTGACTGTTCGTTCAACAGTTTCAAACAATAAGTCAGAAAAAATAGAAAAACTTGTTATACTTTAAGAAAATGCTATATTTGTTAAATAATAATATTATAAAAATGAAATCGGAAATTCAAAAGAACGCGAAAAATAACTTTAAAAGCTTGATTAATAATTTAATATTGATAGTCTTGCTTGTTTTTTCAACTCAAAACATAAACGCACAAGACAGAGTAATAACTACAGGTGTACCATTTTTATTAGTTGCTGCAGATGCAAGAGCTGCTGGTATGGCAGATCAAGGTGTTGCTACTTCTGCAGATGCTTATTCTCAGCAATGGAATCCAGCAAAATATGCTTTTGCATTAGATAAACAAGGTTTCGCAGTAAGTTATACACCTTATTTAACGGCTTTAGTGAATGATATTTCATTAGGACAAGTTAATTATTACAATAGAATTAATGAAAAAAGTGCCTTTGCAGGAAGTTTACGTTTTTTTAGCTTAGGTGAAATCGAATTAAGACAAAATTTTGATGATCCTGCTAATGTGGTTAAACCAAATGAATTAGCACTTGATGGTTCCTATTCATTGAAACTTAGCGAACATTTCAGTATGGCAGTTGGAGGTCGATACATAAGATCAAATTTAAAAATTGCAGATGTAAATACTGACGCAGTACCTGGAAGTTCATTTGCAGTTGACGTTGCAGGTTTCTATCAATCTGAAGAAATTGCTTTCAATGAATTTAATGGAAGATACCGTTTAGGATTCAACTTGCAAAATATGGGTCCAAAAATTAGTTATGATAATACTAAAAATGATATATCATCTAACTTTTTGCCAGCCAATATGCGTTTAGGAGGAGGTTTTGATTTTATATTAGACGAATACAATAAAGTAGGAGTAAGTGTAGAATTTGCTAAACTTTTAGTTCCAACTCCTCAAGATCCAGATTTGAATGGTGATGGAGATATCACTCCTGATGAAAGATCAGAAAACAATGATAATTATAAAAAAATCAACTGGGTTTCAGGAATGTTCAAATCATTCAATGATGCTCCAGGTGGTTTCTCGGAAGAGTTAAAAGAATTTACTTATTCAGCTGGTGCAGAATATTCTTATCAAGATTCATTTGCCATGAGATTAGGTTATTTTAATGAAAGTCCTTTAAAAGGTGCTAGAAAATTCTTTTCACTTGGTGCTGGATTCAAATACAATGTAGTTAAGGTAGACGTTTCTTATTTATTTTCTGCTTCAAAAGTTAAAAACCCATTAGAAAACACATTACGTTTTTCACTTACATTCAATTTTGGTGATAAATACGATGATCTATAATATGATATAAAAATTAATACAAATCCAAATTTCATTTTTTTGAAGTTTGGATTTTTTTTCCTCTATATATAATGAAAGAAATAAACATTAACACCACAATTTCGGTTTTCAACGGAATCAATGAATTACCAAGCGAGATTCAAACATTAATGAATCAAGCCATTGAAACACGTAAAAATGCTTATGCACCATATTCTAAGTTTAGAGTTGGAGCAGCAATATTGTTAGATAATGGTAAAATAGTTTTAGGTTCCAATCAAGAAAACGCGGCTTATCCATCGGGTTTATGTGCAGAACGAGTGGCAATTTTTCAAGCTGGAGCTATTTATCCAAATGCTAAAATAGTAAAATTAGCAATTACTGCAGCATCGGATACTAATCCTACCTTATCACCAATTCCACCATGTGGCGCATGTCGACAATCCATTGCTGAATATGAATTTAAACAAGACACTCCAATTGAAATCTATTTTATGGGCGAATCCGGAGAAGTTTATAAGTCAAATTCTATAAATAATTTATTGCCGCTTTCGTTTGACAAAACATCCTTGTAAGCTATAACGATATAGTTGATATTTAAGAATAAACAGTTATTAAAAAATGCTATTTTAATTCTGAATTATTT
>JAAFHW010000010.1 GCA_013298525.1 Flavobacteriia bacterium | reverse complement strand
GCGGGTTCGAGCCCCGTTTTTCGCTCAACCACCTATAATGCTCGGATGGTGAAATTGGTAGACACGCTGGACTTAAAATCCAGTGAACAGTAATGTTCGTGCGGGTTCAAGTCCCGCTCTGAGTACTAAAGCTTCAAACTATGTTTGAAGCTTTTTTTGTTTTAATTTGATTCTGATTTGAGTGATATGGGTACTTTTGTTATAAGTAAAAGATTAAATGGATATTATAAATATGAGTTTACTTCTAGGAAAGGTAAAGTGATATTGTTGAGTAATGATTTTGAATTACGGTTTGAGTGCGAAGACAATATTGAATTACTTAAAAAATCTATAGCAAGTTTATTTTTTATGAAGTTCAAGTCAAAGAATGGGAAGCTTTATTTTAAAATAATTTTAAACGAAAAAGAAATTGCTGTAAGTAGGAAGTATACTACTCAATTATTAATGGAAAAGGGAATTGCGGAAATAGAACGAACCATACACAATTCTGAAGTTCTTGACTTTTCAAATCAGAATGATGTTTTTCCACCTGCAGAAGAAATCTTCGGATAAATTTAAATATAAAGTAAAAAAAGCTCTGCATTGCAGAGCTTATTTTTTGTAATTAGAACTAGTTCTAATTATTTTTTAGCTGGAGCAGCAGCCTCAGCTGGAGCAGCAGTTGTGTCAGCTGGAGCAGCAGTTGTATCAGCTGGAGCAGCAGTTGTGTCAGCTGGAGCAGCAGTTGTATCTGCTACTGCAGTTGTGTCAGCAGTTCCTTCTGCAGCGTTTTCTGATTGTTTACAAGATACTACAGTTAATGCAGCAATAACAGCTAAACTTAAAAATACTTTTTTCATCTTAATTTAAATAAAAGGTTAATTATTAATTCGGAGCAAAGATATAAATTTTTTTAATCGAAAAAACTTTTATTTAACTTTTTTTAAAAATTCTATCTTCGAGTTCCGCATTTTACTTTACAAATTTCATGCCAAACTACAATAAAATATAAATTTTATTTTTTCTTAGCTGGTTGTATGATTTTCAATTCATTAATGATGTTTTTTGCTCCAGCATACTTATCAATAATAAATAGTATGTATCTAGAATCCACCATAATGTTTCTACAAATGTCAGGAGAGTAATAAACATCACTCATAGTTCCTTCCCAAACTCTATCAAAATTCAAGCCAATTAAGTTTCCATTTTTGTCTAAAGCCGGACTTCCTGAATTTCCTCCAGTGGTATGATTTGTAGCTATGAAACAAACAGGCATTTTCCCTTTCACTCCATAAATACCATAATCTTTGGCATTGTACAAATCAATTAGTTTTTGAGGTACATCAAACTCATAATCACCTGGAACATATTTTTCCATAACTCCATCCAATGTTGTAAATGGTTCATAATATACTGCATCATTTGGTTTGTATCCTTTTATTTTTCCGTAAGTTACACGTAAAGTACTATTAGCATCAGGGAAAATACGAGCTGATTTTGGACTTAACTCTAAAATGGCTTTCATATAAGTTCTTTGCAAAGCAATGTTTTTCAAATTCAATTCGTCATATTTTGGAGCTACATTTTTAGTAAAGGCATCCGCCATTGATTTTATTACTTGATATCCTTTATCCGCATTTATTTTTTCAATAATGGTTTTAGAATCACCTTCTAATAATGATTTAAATTTTTCTAAGGATGTTAATTTTGAATTTGCAAAAACATCAGTAGTAAGTTGAGCAGCATTAATGTTGTTTAAACTTTCAGGTAAAAACTGTTTAGGAGATTTAGTAGCATACAAATTGATTAGTTGCTCAAATACATTTTTATCAACTTCAGCATTATAATCTTTATAAAAATCTCCAATTCCATTGGATAATGTGTTTTTTCTATCTGTAAAAGATTGTTCTCCTTTAGTGTTTAAAATTTGTTCCAATTGGTATAATTTATATCCAACAGAAAGTAATTCAGTGTTTCTTAAAGCAACTTCAGAAAAATAATCTCGTGCTAAAGCATAGTCTTTAATTTCTGTATAATTTTTTTCAAATTCTGATAATAAATTTCCGTATTCAGCTTGTTTGCCTGCTTTTGCTACTTTTTGTTGAAAGTCTTTTTCAAATTTTTGTTTGGCAGCAACTGCATTGGCTTTTTTCAATCCTTTAGTTTCTCCCATCCATTTTTTCCAATAATTGGCAACAGAAGCATATTTGGCAGCATATTGAATTTTGATGGCTTGATCTTTTCTCATAAAACGATCTTGTACTTTCAAAGCCGCATCACGAATTTCAACTTTTGCAGGATTTAAGGTTTCAACAATTTGATTAACCGCAACTGATGGTAAATATTCTGTAGTTCTTCCTGGATAACCCATTACCATAGTGAAATCGTTTTCTTTTAAACCTGTAATAGAAATAGGAAAGAAATGTTTTGGTTTGTATGGAACATTATCAGCTGAATAAGCCGCCGGACGATTGTTTTTATCAGCATAAATTCTGAATAAAGAAAAATCTCCAGTGTGTCTTGGCCAAACCCAATTGTCTGTATCCGAACCAAATTTACCTATTGAACTTGGTGGTGCACCAACCAAACGCACATCTTTATAGCTTTCAACTATAAATAATAGGTATTGATTTCCGTCGTAAAATGTTTTTACACGATTTTCTTGCCAAGCTTCTTTAGGAGAATTTTTAACTAATTCCGAAATATTTTGTTGAATTTTCTTTTGTTTTTCAGCTTCTGAAGTCAAACTTGCAATACCTTCTATTATTTTGGAAGTTACATCTTCAATTTTTACAACAAAAGTTACTTCCAAATCTTTGTTTGGCAATTCTTCTTCCATTTTGTATGCCCAAAAACCATTGGATAAATAGTCATGTTCAACGGTTGAATGACTTTGAATATTATCAAAACCACAGTGGTGATTGGTCAAAATCAATCCTTTGTCTGAAATTACTTCGGCAGTACAACCTCCATCAAAATGAGGAACGGCGTCTTTCAAACTCGATTGGTTGATGGAATAAATTTGTTCCGCAGAAATTTTCATTCCTAAGGTTTTCATTTCGCCTTCGTTCATTCCTTTTAACATCGATGGAATCCACATTCCTCCTTGTTGCGCTTGCGTTTGAATGACAAATAATAAGAGTAGTAATTTAAAATATTTCATATGTTAGTGTAGTTTGTATTTTAATAATTTGCGATTATGAATTTCAAAATCGTTGGCAAGATACAATTTTTGTGCGTTTTCATTGTGATGTTCTACTTCAAGATAGAGCAATTTTAACGATAATTTAGGGATTTGTTCTTTTATGAATTGCAATGTTTTGGCTCCAATTCCTCTTCCTCTAGCGGATTCTTTAAGGTAAAGTTCGTCTATAAAGGCAATTCTTCCTTGGTATTCAAAACTAAAAACAAAAGTAAGAATTACATATCCAACCAATTTATCTTCCGAATAAATCAGCCAAGCTTTACCAAGATTTTCATTGGAAATAAATTCTTGAAATAGTTTTTTAGAAACTTCAATATCAATTGGATAATTGTCTATTGCATAGAAATCTTGCATCATTTCTGTGATGGTTTCGATTTGGGAAGGTTCTAAAATATTATAATGAATCAATTATTTAATTTTTGATATTAATTCTTTAACTCTTTCAATTACAAATTCAGCTTTTTTATCAAAATACATCATTTTAAAATCTTCAGAAAGTGTACTTCCACCATTATCATTTTTTGCTTCTTCAAAAGCTTCTTCAAAATATTTGTCCCTTTTCTTTAACCAATTTCTTTGTTCGTTTAGAAGTTTTCTTTTTTGCGAAGTTTTTAATTGAAGTTTGAGTTTTTTATAAGATAAATTAAGTAATTCATTTGCTTCATTATAAAAAGTGATAGCACAAGTTTTCATGTCAAGTCCAGAATCTAGACAATTTTGATACTTAAGTTCGCAAGCTTTTACTTCATCAAATGTTTGAGCGTTTAAACAAAATGAAAAAAATAAAAAGTAAAAAACTAAAGTCTTCTTCATATTATATGATTCAAAATAACATCCGTCGCACCTTTATTCATCTGCACAAAAGTTGCACAAATATGACCTTTTTCATTGCGTTCGTCTTCGTTGTTTATTAATAAGTTGAATGCATTATTCATTTCATTTTGATTTGAAATTGATATACAACCTTCTTGATGCACTAATGCAGTTGCTTCAGCAAAATGGGAATAATTAGGACCAATAATTATAGGTACTCCGAATGTTGCCGGTTCCAAAATATTATGAACACCCGGATTTCCAAATCCGCCACCAACATAGGCAATGTCTGCGTAGGAATAAATTTTAGTTAAAATTCCGATGGTGTCGATTATGAAAACATTGAAATTTGATAAATCAACATTACTTTTTTCAGAAAATAATACAGAAGATTTCGTTATTTGGGATTTGAGATTTGAGATTTGATCCGCTTTTATATTGTGTGGTGCGATGATGAATTTAATTTCATCCGATGCATTGTTTATGAAGTTCACCAATAAATTTTCGTCTTTTGGCCACGAACTTCCTATTACAATTGTGGTTTTGTTGTCTTTAAATTGTTCTATAAAATCTAATGAATTGTCTCTTTCTAAAATCGAAACTACTCGATCAAATCGGGTGTCACCAGAAATTTTTACATTATTGAAACCAATAGATTGAATCAGATTTTTTGAACTTTCATTTTGTACAAAAAAGTAGTCGAATGTTTTTAATGCGTTTCTGTAAAAACCTCCATACCATTTGAAAAAAGCTTGGTTTTCTCTGAAAATGCCTGAAATTAAATAGGTTTTTATTTCAAGTTTCTTTAATTCATTTAGATAATTGGGCCAATATTCATATTTAATAAAGAAAACTAGTTCTGGATTTATCGCTTTGATGAATTTTTGTGCATTCGATTTTGTGTCTAATGGCAAATAAACTGTAGCATCAGCAACCGTATTGTTTTTTCTTACTTCGTAACCTGATGGAGAGAAAAAAGTAACTACTATTTTATGGTTTGGATATTGAATTTTTATTTTTTCAATAACTGGTAAGCCTTGTTCGTATTCACCTAATGATGCAGCGTGAAACCAAATAGTTTTGTCGGTTGTATTGATTTTGCTTTTTAAAATTGAAAAAACTTCTTTTCGACCATCAACAAAAAGTTTCATTTTCGGACTGAAAAGTGCTAATAGTTTCACGACTTGTGAAGCGAGAAGTAGAATTAAATTGTAAAGAAAAAGCATTATCTAATTTTAGTTGGGTAAAAATAAGATTTTTTGCCACAGATTTTACGGATTAAACGGATTTTCACAACTAAATTTCTTTTGAAAATCTGATTTTACAAAAGACAAATGCTAATTAGCCCTGATTGGAGCGACTGCCATGCAGTGTGGAAAGCAGGAAAATGCAAACCAAAAAAAGCCCTAACCATTCGCTACAAATAATAAGAAATGTTATACTTTTGTATTTCAAATTTTTTAGGATGAAGAAATTACAAATGGTTGACTTGAAAGGTCAATACGAAAAAATAAAAGTGGAAGTGAATGCTTCTATTCAAGATGTTTTAGAAAATAATACTTACATAAACGGACCTTTGGTTCATCAATTTCAGAAAGACTTAGAAGATTATTTGGGTGTAAAACACGTGATTCCATGTGCCAATGGAACCGATGCGTTGCAAATCGCCATGATGGGATTGGATTTGAAACCTGGTGATGAGGTAATTACTGCCGATTTTACATTTGCCGCAACTGTTGAAGTAATTGCTTTACTGCAATTAACTCCGGTTTTAGTTGATGTTGATATGAATAATATGAACATTTCTTTGGATGGAATTCGTAAAGCAATTACTCCAAGAACTAAGGCGATTGTTCCGGTTCATTTGTTTGGTCGTGCGGCTAATATGGATGCGATTATGGAAATTGCAAACGAACATAACCTTTATGTAATTGAAGATAATGCACAAGCCATTGGAGCAGATTATACTTCAAAAGATGGTTCTAAAGTGAAAGTAGGAACGATTGGTCATGTTGGAGCGACATCTTTTTTTCCATCTAAAAATTTAGGTTGTTATGGTGATGGTGGAGCAATTTTTACAAACGATGATAAATTAGCTCACACATTACGCGGAATTGTAAATCACGGAATGTATGAAAGATACCATCACGATGTTGTAGGAGTGAACTCACGTTTGGATAGTATTCAAGCAGGAGTTTTGAAAGCGAAATTGCCACATTTAGATACTTATAACAAAGCACGTCAAGATGCAGCAAGAAAATATTCTGTTGCGTTGAGTGCGAATTCAAATATTTGGGCTCCATTTATTTGTGAAACTTGCGATTGCCATGTTTTTCATCAATATGTTATAAGAATTATGAATGGAAAACGTGACGGATTATTAGCGCATTTACAAGAAAAAGGAATTCCGTGTGCTATTTATTATCCAATTCCTTTGCACAGTCAAAAGGCGTATGCTGATTCTAGATACAAAGAAGAAGATTTTCCGGTAACCAACCAATTATGTAAAGAAGTAATTGCTTTACCAATGCATACCGAATTGGATGATGAGCAAATTAAGTTTATAACAGATACAGTTTTAGAATACGTTTAATAGTTTTCAGTCTCAGTTTTCAGTCTCAGTGACTGCAAACTGAGACTGCGACTGTCAACTAAATAAATATGAAAATAGTAGTAACAGGAGGTTTAGGTTTTATTGGTTCTCACACCGTTGTTGAATTGCAAAACGAAGGTTTTGAGGTTGTAGCCATTGATAATTTATCGAATTCATCGGAAAGTGTTTTGGATGGTATTGAAAGAATTACAGGTAAAAAACCAATTTTTGAAAAAATGGATTTACGTGATAAAGCGTCGGTTCAAAATTTCTTTAAAAAACATAATGATGTTGATGGAGTAATTCACTTTGCTGCATCAAAAGCTGTTGGAGAAAGTGTAGAAAATCCTTTGTTGTACTACGAAAACAACATCAACGCATTGGTTTATGTACTTCAGGAATTGAAAGAATTGTCCAACCCGAATTTTATCTTTAGTTCTTCTTGTACTGTTTATGGTCAAGCCGAAAAAATGCCAATTACTGAAGATGCTTCTGTACAACCTGCCGCTTCACCATATGGAAATACTAAACAAATAGGTGAAGAAATCATCACCGATGTTGCAAAAGTGACTAATATTAATTCAATTTTATTAAGATATTTTAATCCAATTGGATCGCATCCGAGTGCGGAGATTGGTGAATTACCTTTAGGAATTCCTCAAAATTTAGTTCCGTTTATTACACAAACTGCTATTGGAATGCGTGAGAAATTATCTGTTTACGGAGATGATTATCCAACACCTGATGGAACAGCAGTTCGTGATTACATTCATGTGGTAGATTTAGCGAAAGCGCATGTTGTAGCATTGAAACGACTTTTAAACAAACAAAATTTAGAAAAAGTAGAAACTTTTAATTTAGGAACAGGAACAGGAAGTTCAGTTTTAGAGGTGATTACTACTTTTGAAAAAGTTTCTGGGCAAAAACTGAATTACCAAATTGTAGGTAGAAGAGAAGGAGATATAACTTCAGCTTATGCAAATACAGATAAAGCTAATAATGTTTTAGGTTGGAAAGCGCAATCAACTTTAGAAGATAGTTTGGCTAGTGCTTGGAAATGGGAACAGAAGATAAGAAGCTAAATATTATACATTTATACAAATAAAAAAATCCTCATAAATTTTATGAGGATTTCTTTTTTTACTTCTTAGCGGCTTCTTTAAGTTCTTTGCCAGCTTCATCAAGTTTTTCTGCACCTTCTTCAAGAGCTTCACCTGCCTTAGCTTGAGTAGTGTCAATTACTTCTTCTGTTTTTTGTGCAACAGTGTCAATTTTTTCACCAATTTCTGTACCTACAGTTGGCTCACCTTCTACTTTTTTGTCTCCGCAAGACACCATTGCAACAGCCATAAATGCTACTGCTAAAATTGTTTTTTTCATTTTTTTAAAGATTAAAATTAATAACAATTTCAGTAATACAAATTAGATGCCAAATAGTTTAAATAATGCTTAAAATTATTTTTTTGTTGCTTCTTGAACTTTTTTTGCTCCTTGTTCTACTTTTTCTGCACCTTTTGCAATTATTGCTTTAGCTTTTTCACCAACTTTAGAAGAGTCTAAAACTTTTTTAGCTTTTACTTTTGCAGAATCAGCGGCTTGTTTTAAATCAGCTCCAACGGCTTTTGAAGCTTCTTTTACTTTTTCTTTAGTTTCTTCCTTACATGAAATTAGTAATGTGGCTAATGCTAAAGATAAAATTATTTTTTTCATGATTTAATTATTAATATTATGATTTTAAATATTTCTACAATGGTATCTTCTTTATCTCAATGGCGGTAAATGTCAAATTAAAATCGGATGTTTCCATCAAGAATTTTAAATAGGGTCTATTGGTACTTTTATAAAAATCAGCCATAAAAAAATCGTTATGATTACTGAAAAGATTTCCGTCTAAAAAAGGAGAGGCTTCACTGTAACAATAAGTAATTTTTACAGGAATTTGTTGTTTAAAAATTCCACTATATACAATACACTTGCATTTTAATTTTAAAATAGATTCACCTTCAATTTCTTTTTTATAAATTAACTGAATGGTGTTCTGTTTTACATCCAAAGTGTCAACAGCAAGAGAATCATTATAACTAATAATTAATTGTCCAGTTAAGTTATTATAAGATTGTGTTTTGTTCCCTTTTTTTCCGCTATTCAAATAAGTTCTAATGAAATTTCCATCACCGAGATAATTCATTTTTAAACCATCACCATATCTGTTTTTTTGATTTTCTAATTCAGAATTAAAATCAAATGCTGTTATTTCAGTTTTAAATTTTACTTCAAGGTTATAACTTCCCTGAGAAAAAGAGAAGAAAGAAAATAAAAGCAAAAGATATTGATAAAGTTTCATTTGAAATTTTTAATAAAGCTAAGGATAAGATTATTTTTTCTTAACTAATTAATTTTTAATAATACATTTGGGTTAGGGCAATTATTTTTATAAAAACTTAAATTATTTTCAGAACAAACTCCGGGATAATCACCAATTTTTTCTTCTATATCAAGAATAATTTGAAAATGTAAATGTGGAGCATAATCTCCATTTATTGGAGGTAAACCTAGATTTGCAATTTGTTCACCTTGAGTCACCTTTTGACCTATTATTTTATTAATTAAACTGTCTTCACTAAGATGACCATACAAGGTGTAAAATTTATATTCGTTTATTTCATGTTCCAAAATTATTGTTGGACCATAATCGCCCAAAGCAGTGTTGTTTTGAAAACTATGAATTTTCCCATCAATTGCTGCGTGAACTGATGCTTGCTTATTAATCCATAAATCTAAACCTATGTGAATGTTGCGTTCTTCTGTATTTTCGTTTTTAAAAACGGTACTTCTTTTGTACAAGTTTCGGGTTTCTAAATAACCACCAAAAGCAATTTTTGCATTATTTTTATTTAAGTGATTATGAATAAAAACTTCATAATCGCTAGCGGTTTCGAGTTTATGATTATTCAATTCTGTGTTTGAAACAGATAAATCTAAGGCTATATAATCGCAATAATCAATACTAGGCTCGATGACTTTAGCTGATTCTAAATGAGATAAAAAGTCTACAAAATTTTGCATAAACTAGTTGTTAAGCAGAAATTGTCTCCACTTCTTTATCAATTTTATTTACCAATCCAACTAAAACTTTTCCAGGGCCAACTTCTGTAAAACTTGTTGCTCCGTCTTTAATCATTTGTTGAACCGATTGAGTCCATTTTACAGGAGCAGTTAATTGGATGATTAGATTTTTCTTAATCTCATCAGCATCAGAAACCGCACTTGCAGTTACATTTTGATAAACAGGACAAATTGGAGTTGAAAAAGTAGTTGCTTCAATTGCAGCAGCTAATTCTTCTCTTGCTGGTTCCATCATTGGAGAATGAAATGCTCCGCCAACTGGTAAAATCAAAGCACGTTTTGCTCCAGCTTCTTTCATTTTTTCGCAAGCTAATTCTACTGCTTTGTATTCTCCAGAAATTACTAATTGTCCCGGACAGTTATAATTTGCTGCTACAACTACACCATCAATTGAAGCACAAATATCTTCTACGATTTTATCATCTAAATTTAAAACGGCTGCCATCGTTGATGGAGTAATTTCACAAGCTTTTTGCATGGCGATTGCTCTTTGTGAAACCAATTTTAATCCGTCTTCAAAAGATAAAGCTCCATTGGCAACCAAAGCTGAAAATTCACCTAACGAATGACCAGCAACCATTTCTGGACAAAAATCTTCCAATGTTTTAGCTAAAATTACAGAATGTAAAAAAACGGCAGGTTGCGTAACTTTTGTTTCTTTTAATTCTTCTGCAGTTCCTTCGAACATAATATCTGTAATTCTAAAGCCTAATATGTCATTTGCTTTTTCGAATAGTTCTTTTGCTACTGTTGAATTTTCATATAAATCTTTTCCCATACCTGAGAATTGTGCACCTTGACCTGGAAATATGTACGCTTTCATAAATGTAGTTTAAAAGTTTAAAAAGGTTAAGAGTTTAAAAGTATTACCCAAAACTTTAGCAAAAATAACATTTTTATTATAATTCAATTGCATTTATAATTTCTAACAATTGATTCTTTAAATCTTCATTGGTGATTCCCTTTTCAGCATCAAAATTGTCATTGAAGTTTGGTAAAGAAAAACTTCCTTTTACAATAGCACCTTGAAAAGGAAAACGATTTTTTGCAATTTCTAAAACAGAACTTCCGCCACGTGGTCCTGGTGAAGTTGCTAGTAAAAGCACTTGTTTTTCTTGAAATGTTTTAGCATTGATTCTTGAAGTCCAATCAAAAATATTTTTAAAAGCAGCCGAATAAGCACCATTATGTTCTGCAAACGAAATCACTATAGCATCTGCAGTTCCCAATTTGGCATAAAAATCTTGAGCTAATTGAGGAATTCCGTTATCCTTTTCTTTGTCTACCGAATAAATTGGCATTTCGAAGTCGTTTAAATCTAGAACTTCTACTGTAGCATTTTTAAATTGATTAGCAGCATAGGTTGCTAATTGTTTGTTTATTGAAGCCTTGCTTGACGATGCTCCAAAAGCGATGATTTTTTTCATAATTTATTTTTTTAACCAGTTACCTAATATTTTTCCTAAAAAAGGAAGTAAAACAAAAACCATTAAAGGAACTAAAATTCCAGTCATGATTAATGTTTTTAAAGGCAACGGTAAATTTTTAATGTAATCTCCAATTAAAAGAGAAACTAGTGTAATTGTTGGATAAATTGCTATCCAAACCATTACAGCAAACTTCCATCTAGGTGGTTGTTTCATTGTTTATATAATAGGTTAGTGCACCAGAAGGGCATTTCTTTATAGTTTCAATAATTTTTTCAGTTGTTGAATTTTCTGCAATTATCCATGGTTTTTCTTTGGGTTTAAAAACATCGGGATTGTTTTTTACACATTCAGCTGCGTGTTTGCATAAACCATTTTTCCATACAATGGTAACTTCGCCATTAGTATATTCTTTTGTTAAGTCGTTTGAATTCATAATTGATTTTTTAAATTATAAAACGTCTCTAAATTCAGGAGTTTTGTCAAATACACTTTTAGCAAATGGACAAAGCGGAATAATTTTGATTCCTTTTTCACGAGCATATTCTACTGCTTTTACAACCATTTTTTTACCAAAGCCTTTACCTTCATTTCCCGGATTAACTTCGGTATGATCAATGATAATTTTGTCTTCTCCTGCAAAAACAAAAGTCATCATGGCTTCATGTTTTCCATCAATATCAATATAAAAAACACCGTTTTTATCATTGATTTTTAATTGTACTTCGTTCATAATTTTTATGTTTTAAAAACTTCAACATTCGTTACTCAAAATTGAATATTCAATATTTTTAACTTGGAATATTCAATAACGAATTTTGAATGTTGAAATCTGCTATTTATTGTTCCATCGGAATTTCCATTACTAAAAACTTTGAATCTGTATTTGCTTTAATTTCAATTTCAGAAGTTTCCCAAATACCAATTGCGTCTCTTTTTTCTAATTTTTCGCCATTTACTTCAATTTCACCTTCAATATTCATGATGTAAAATCCGTTTCCTTCTTTTTTAAGAGTCAATTTTTTAGAGAAATCTTTATCAAAATCACTCAAATAAAACCAGGCATCTTGATGAATCCAAACACCTTCATCATCTGCATTTGGCGAAAGAATTTGTGCAAAATTATTTTTTTGTAATGATTGGTCTAATGTGATTTGTTGGTAACGTGGTTCTACATTTCTGTATTTTGGAAACAACCAAATTTGAAATAATTTAGTATGTTGGTCAGCATTCGGATTGAACTCACTGTGCTGAATTCCAGTTCCGGCACTCATGACTTGAACATCGCCAGTTTTTATTGTTGCGGCATTTCCCATACTGTCTTTGTGCGCCAAATCTCCCTCTAATGGAATAGTTATAATTTCCATATTGTCGTGTGGATGTGTTCCAAAACCCATTCCTGCTGCAACAGTATCGTCGTTTAAAACGCGTAACATTCCAAATTGAACTCTATCCGGATTGTACCAACTTGCAAAACTAAAACTATGATAAGCATTCAACCAACCATGATTGGCGTGACCTCTAGAATCTGCTTTGTGTAAAACTATATTTTTCATAATGTATAAATGTATTAATTATTATGATACAAATTTACAGCGATAAGATTCCAAAAGCACTTAATGTAGATTAAGAAATTATTTTTTTAGTAATCGTGCTTTCATTTTACTAAAAAACTCAGGTGTAACACCAATGTAAGAAGCAATTTGTTTTTGAGGTATTTTTTGAATTAATGTTGGATATTTAGAACAGAATTTTTCGAAGCGTTCCTCTGCAGATAAACTTAAATTATCCATTAAGCGTTCTTGGTGTGAAACCAATGAGTTTTCAGCTAAAATTCTGAAAAAGCGTTCTAATTTTGGAATTTCCTTGTATAATTCTTGATGATTTTCTTTAGTAATGATGACCACTTCGGCATCTTCTAAAACTTCAATAAAAAGATTACCAGGTTTTCCTGAAATATAACTGTACATATCGCCAATCCACCAACCTTCGCAAGCAAAATGCAAAACATGCTCGATAATATTATCGTTAATATTGAAACTTCTTAAAATACCCGAATTCACAAAGTAAGTACAATCAGCAATTTCGCCCGAACTCAATAAAATAGTTTTAGCTTTTAAGTGTTTGGTTTCGGTTTTAGATAAAAACAAAGCTTCTTCATCAGAAGTTAAAGAAACATGCTTAGCGATATTTTGTAGGATAGATTGCATTAGTTCAAAAATACAATTAAAATAGTTTTTCTAACAAATATTTTTCTAATCCGTTTAATCTGTGCAAATCTGTGGTAAAATAGTATATTTGATTGTTTAAAATTGAATTATGAAATCGCATCAACAAAAAGTTTGCTAAGCAAACACCTTTAAATAAAGCGATACCATATTTGACCTCTAAAAAATAAATTCTGCAAATATGAAAACCGAAAAAGAAAAAATGCTCGATGGAGAAATCTATTTTGCTAATGATAAAGTTTTAATAGCCGAACGATTACGAGCAAAAAAATTACTTCATAAATTAAATGTCACTGAGTATGTAATGAATGGAAATTCGAGAAATATTCTGCGTGAATTGATGCCTAATGCTCACAAAAGATTATATATCGAACCACCATTTCATTGTGATTATGGTTATAATATTCATTCTGGTGAAAATGTATATTTTAATGTGAATTGTGTGGTTTTAGATACTATGAAAATCGAAATTGGAAACAATGTTTTCTTTGGTCCAAATGTTCATATTTACACAGCAACGCATCCACTTGACGCTTTTGAAAGACGAACAGTTGAGTTTTCAAAACCAGTTTCAATAGGTGATGATTGTTGGATAGGAGGCAACTCAGTGATTTGTCCAGGTGTAAAAATTGGAAACGGATGCACGATTGGAGCAGGTTCAGTTGTAACAAAAGATATTCCTGACAATTCACTCGCCGTTGGAAATCCTGCAAAAGTGATTCGGAAGTTAAACTAATAAAAAAAACCTCAAAGTTTGAATTTTGAGGTCTATTTTTATTTAAATTTATTTTTTTTAAGAAACGGCTTCTTTAATGCGTTTCATAGCTTCAGCTAATAATGCTTCGCTTGTTGCATAAGAAAAGCGAATACAATTTGGATTTCCAAATGCATCACCTGTTACAGTTGCAACATTAGCTTCTGCCAATAAATACATCGAAAAATCATCAGCATTATTGATTAATTTTCCACGTAAAGTTTTTCCAAAATAATAAGAAACATCAGGGAAAACGTAAAAAGCACCTTCAGGAACATTTAGTTTGAAACCTGGAATTTCTTTAACTAAACCAACAACTAGATCTCTACGATTTTTGAAAGCAGAAACCATTTCGTTTAATACACTTGGATCAGCATCAACTGCGGTAATTGTAGCTCTTTGTGCGATAGAATTCGCTCCAGAAGTAACTTGTCCTTGCATTTTTGTACAAGCTTTTGCGATTATTTCAGAAGCACCAATATATCCAATTCTCCATCCAGTCATTGCGAATGCTTTTGCAACACCATTTACTGTTATCGTTCTGTCGAACATTCCGTCAATAGTAGCTATACTGCAGAAAGTTCCAGAGAAATTAATGTGTTCGTAGATTTCATCTGAAACTACATAAATTTCGTTTGTTTGATTCAATATCACTTTTGATAAAGCCGTCAATTCTTCACGATTATATACAGAACCACTAGGATTACATGGCGAACTATACCAAATCATTTTAGTTTTTGGAGTAATAGCTTTTTCTAATTGTTCCGGTGTAATTTTGAAATCACTTTCAACCGAAGTTGGAACTTCAACTGGAATTCCACCAGCCATTTTTATAATTTCAAAGTAAGAAACCCAATATGGTGCAGGAAGAATAACTTCATCACCTTCATTAATCATACATTGAGCAATGTTGTATAAAGATTGTTTTGCTCCAGTAGAAACCACAATATTTGCAGGTTTGTAATCTAAATTATTATCACGTTTAAATTTTCTACAAATAGCTTCTTTCAATTCCATATAACCATCAACAGGAGAATAAGTTGAGTAGTTTTCGTCGATTGCTTTTTTAGCCGCTTCTTTTATGAAATCAGGTGTGTTAAAATCGGGTTCACCCAAACTTAAACTGATAATGTCTTTTCCTTGTGCTTTTAATTCTCTTGCTAATGCTGCCATAGCAAGAGTTTGTGATGTAGATAGTTGGTTAATTCTGTCTGATAATGGGTTGCTCATTGTTGTGTTGTTGATTATACTAATTATAAAAATTTAAACCATTAAGGAATTAAGATAACTAAGGCTTTGCTTAATAAAACTTAACATCTTAATGGTTTAAAAAATCTTCATTTTAAATTTTTTACGATAATTGAGGTTGTCTTCCTAAATCTCTCAAATGAGTAAAGTGCGAATAAATTGCAGCTCTAGTTGTTTTGAATTCATAATAAGGAAGATTACATTCTTTTGCAGTTTCTCTTACAAACTCAGCTATTTTATTATAATGAATATGGCTGATATTTGGAAAAATATGATGTTCAATTTGATGATTTAATCCACCAGTGTAATAGTTTACTAACCAATTTTTCGGAGCAAAATTAGCAGTAGTATACAATTGATGAATTGCCCAAGTATTTTCTATCTCACCTTCTTCGTTTGGAATTGGATTATCCGTTTCATGAACAACGTGAGCCAATTGGAATACAACACTCAGGATAACTCCGGCTGTGTAGTGCATGATAAAGAATCCGATTAGAACTTGCCACCAACTTACATGTCCAACAAGAATTGGAATTACAATCCACATTGAAAAATAAATTACTTTTGTAATTACTAATGTTGTCCAACGAATTACAGGTTTTTTGAACTCTCCGTAAGATAAATTTCTCTTTAAATAACGTCTCATTTGTTGAAAATCGGTTGTAATTGCCCAATTGAAAGTCAATAATCCGTAAAGAATAAATGAATAATAGTGTTGGAATTTATGATGACTGTACCATTTTGCCTCTTTGGTGAAACGTAAAATTCTTCCAGCTTCTAAGTCTTCATCATGGCCAAGAATATTAGTATAAGTATGGTGCAAAACATTGTGTTGAACTTGCCAATTGTAAACGTTACCAGCAAGAATATAAATGCTTCCGCCCATAAATTTATTTACCCAACCTTTGTTAGAATAGGCACCATGATTTCCATCGTGCATTACATTCATTCCAACGCCAGCCATTCCAACTCCAATCACTACATTAAGTAATAGATAAGCCCAAAAAGGCATTTCCATTGCTAGTAAAAAGAAATAAGGCGTTAAGAAAATGGTAAACATTACAATTGTTTTTAAATGTAATTTCCAGTTTCCGGTTTTATCAATGTTGTTTTCTTTAAAATAATCGTTTACTCTTTTATTTAAAGTTCTAAAAAATTTAAGATTGTCGTTTTTAGAAAAGACAGGTGTTGTGGTATTCATAAATTTGGAATTCTAATAATTTGTTCAAAGGTAAATATTATATTTTTTTTAGAAGTAAAAACAAATCATAATTATTAACCAAAAAGACTATTTTTGTTGAAAATTCAATTTATGGAAGAAATTCTAAAGCAATTTCCAAATCTTACTGATAATCAGATACAACAATTTGAAATGTTGCAAAATTTATATGAAGATTGGAACGCTAAAATCAACGTAATTTCGAGAAAAGACATTGACGAATTGTATACACGTCACGTTTTACATTCGTTAGGGATTGCTAAAGTTTTAGAATTCAAATCGGGTTCTAAAATTATGGATGTTGGAACAGGTGGAGGTTTTCCGGCTATTCCATTGGCTATTTTATTTCCAGAAGCTAATTTTTATGCTATTGATATTATTGCCAAAAAAATAAAAGTAGTTAATGAAGTTATCAAAGCATTAGGTTTAAAAAACATTAAAGCCGAACAAAAACGTGCCGAACTTGTAGAACACGATTTTGATTTCATCGTAAGTCGCGCCGTAACCAATATGCCTGATTTTGTTAGTTGGGTGAAAGGAAAAATGAAAACCAAATCGAAACACGAATTAGAAAACGGAATTTTATATTTAAAAGGTGGCGATTTATCAGAAGAGTTGAAAGATTTTCCAAAAGCAACCGAATACAATTTATCCGATTATTTTTCTGATGAATTTTTTGAAACCAAAAAAGTAGTTCATTTACCTTTGAAATAAAAAAGTCTCCAATTTGGAGACTTTTTAGTTTTTAACCTTTTATTATTTTCTTGGTGACACTTCCTTGACTATTTTTTAATGTTACTAAATAAACACCATTTGATAGTGAAATTGGGATTTCAAGTAAACCATTAATAGTTTGATTTTTCATTTCAACAATAGTTTTTCCAAGTATGTCTTTCACAACTATTGAGGCATTTTCGATAGTATAGTTTGAGTTAATTTGTAAACTATTCTGAATCGGATTTTGAATCCAAAAACTATTTAAAGCTAAATTTTCATTATTTGTCAAAACTGGATTTAAAATCTCTGCTAAAGCAAATGCTGTGTTCTGGGTGTTTAACGTTACGTGATTTTCATTTACAGTAGGAATTGAAGATGCAGCAAATGGTGTAGTTGAACTACTATTTATTGGAGCATAAAGATTTGTTGAGTTTGAAACTGCCATAGAACTCCATGCTGGAATGAAACAAAAGTAGTCAACTAATAAATTATCAAAAAACTCTGTAAGTAAAGGATCTGTTCCAGCTCCAGCTTGAAAACCAGCCATATCAAATCTTCCTCCTGGTGCAGAGTCTAAACCATCTGTGTAAGTTGGCGATTTTGAGTTAGCAGCGCTTTCATAACCAGTTATCCAGAAAAATAAAAAATATTGTTGTCCTCTAAATCGGCTAACTTCATTAGTTTGATTCGCAGCTGGTGTAAATCTTAAATTAATTATGGCTCTCTGTGTTGAAGTTACGTTAAACGTATGGTTCATCGCTTCAAAATTAGGAGAATAATTCATAGTGCCATTTCCTGCGCCATTTGAAATAGAAACATTTCTTGTGTTAACAGGGAATCCCATAGTGTTGAGTTCAGTTTGAAATGCATTTCTAAAATTAGGTGCTCCAGTTGGAAGTAGAGAGTTTGAAGCTGTATTAAATTCAAAAGCACTACCTGATTGCAGGTGTCCTTCAAAATGATCAATCAACATTTGTTTAGCGGCAGGACTTTTAATTAAACCATCAACTACTGGCTGAACTGCTGTGCTTCCAAGTGGTCCATAAGCCATATAATTAAATAAATGTTGAAAACCAATTGGAACATTTGCGCCAAGATGTGGTGAATCAAAAGAAATATACAATCTTGTTTGATGAGATAAATTATTCATTTCCATATAGCGAAGAGCATAACGCGATATCAATCCGCCCATACTTGGACCAATAACTACATTTTGTTCGCTGCCTACTTTTTGTGCATTTATTTGGTTTATCAATTCAACCAAAATCATTGCATTTCGTTGAATGTAATCAACGCCACCATCAACTACAGTAGTTGTACCTGTTCTTGTATAAACTGGAAAGTTTAAAATAATTACATCAAATCCTTGTGCTCTTAAATCGGTAGCCAAATTTTGACCAGTTCCATAATTTAAAGATTGATAAATTATTGTACTGTTTCTTGAGTCACCTGGGTCAAAACCATCTACTAAAAAAATTGGTTTGTCTAAAACTCCATTTGTGGTATCCATAAAAAGTTCATATTCACCTTGCCCAAAATAAGGAGCAGTTTCGTTATAACCTTGATAAGCAATGGTTGAGGTAATAGGTGAAACTGCATTTGGCGCTTGGGCTTCATTATTTTTCCCTTGAATATTTTCAATTGATGTGATTTCAAATTCAAATGAATTTTGAACTTTGCTTCCATCAGTAAATTCAATTTTATAATTAACTATTTGTTTGCCAGTTTCTTTGAAATTTAGTTGAAAAGGTTTGTTAAAATTGATTTTTACCCAATTAGAATCTTCTAGTTTTAGTTCAACAGAAAGAATTTTTTTATTGGTAGAATTTAGAATAAAATCTTCTTTAAGTAGAAATGTGTTTCTATTTGTTTTGCTTAATAAAGGCGATACTAGACTGACAGTATGTTTTTCAAAAATATCAGAAGCATTAGATTTAACATTATATTGATTGTTTTGAAGAAAAACATCGCCCTTATCAATTGAAGTTCTTTTTAGAGTTTCATACTCTGTGATTAAAATAGCTAACGGAATTTGTTTAGTTGCTTTTCCTAAGTTGGCTTCGTTTTTTAAAACTTCATATTTTGGTAAGCGTTGTAAGAAATCAGCCCTTTGAATTTCATGGTAAAACTGATTGAAAGTATTTGCATCAATGGGTTTAGAGCCAATTATTGCTGCTTTTGACAAATCAAAAACTCTATCGTGTAGGATTTTAGTTTCGGTTTTTTCTTTCAATAAATCATAAGTCTTATCTTGGCTATAGCCAAATATTGAAAAAAGAAAAATAAATAATAAAGTAATTTTTGACTTCATAGTTTCTTAGTTTTGATTTTCGAAGATACAAAAAATTAGTAATCAGCCAAATAAAAAAAAAAGCTCAAACATTTCTGATTGAGCTTTTAAAATTTTACTTCGTACTTCGTACTTAAAACTATTCTCCTAAAAACGGATATCTGTAATCTTCTGGAGTTACAAAAGTTTCTTTTATGGTTCTTGGAGAAACCCAACGCAATAAGTTTTGCATCGAACCTGCTTTATCATTTGTTCCAGAAGCTCTTGCTCCACCAAAAGGTTGCATTCCAACAACAGCTCCAGTTGGCTTGTCGTTGATATAGAAATTTCCAGCTGCGTTTTCTAAAGCTTTTGTTGCTTCAATTGTTGCATATCGGTCTTGACTGAAAATAGCACCAGTTAAGGCATATTCTGAAGTTTCATCTACCAATTTTAAAGTTTCGTTCCATTTAGTATCTTCATACACATAAATAGTGATTACAGGACCAAAAAGTTCTGTTTCCATTGTAGTATATTTCGGATTTGTAGTAACGATAACTGTTGGTTCGATGAAATATCCTTTCGATTTATCATAATTTCCACCAAGGATAATTTCTGCATCAGCATCTTTTTTTGATTGGTCGATATAGCTTGCTAATTTGTCAAAAGAACCTTCGTGAATTACTGCTGTAATGAAATTTGAAAAATCTTCTGGACTTCCCATTTTCATTGAATTTACATCAATAATTAATTGCTCTTTTACAGCTGGCCATAAACTTTGAGGAATGTAAGCTCTTGAAGCTGCCGAACATTTTTGACCTTGAAATTCAAAAGCACCACGAGTAATTCCGGTTACTACTTGTTTTACATTTGCTGATGGATGAGCTACGACAAAATCTTTTCCTCCAGTTTCACCAACTATTCTTGGATATGTTTTATAAGAATGAATTTGTGTTCCAATTTTCTTCCAAATTTCTTTGAAAACGAAGGTTGAACCAGTATAGTGAACTCCAGCAAAATCTGGTGAAGCTAAAACAGTATCAGTAATCATTACTGGATCACCAAAAACTACGTTAATAACTCCATCAGGAACACCTGCTTCTCTGAAAACGTCAATAATAATTTTAGCAGAAAAAACTTGGCTATCACTTGGTTTCCAAACAACTGTATTTCCCATTAAAGCGGCACTTGCAGGAAGATTTGCAGCAATAGCAGTAAAGTTAAAAGGAGTAATTGCATAAACAAAACCTTCTAACGGTCTATATTCTACTTTATTCCAAACATCTGAATTTGAAGTTGGTTGGTCTTGATAAATTTGCGTCATGAATTCTACGTTATAACGTAAAAAGTCAATCAATTCACACGATGCATCAATTTCTGCTTGAAAAATGGTTTTTGATTGAGCAATCATTGTTGCAGCATTGATTCTTGCACGATAAGGTCCAGCAATTAATTCAGCTGCTTTTAAAAAGATGGCTGCTCTGTGTTCCCATGGCATTTGTGACCATTTTATTCTAGCTTCTAATGCTGAAGCTATGGCTTTTTCAACATGTGATTTTTCAGCCAAATGATAAGTACCAACGATATGTTGATGGTCATGCGGTGCAGACATTGTTCGTGTGTTTCCAGTTTTAATTTGTTCTGAACCGATATACATTGGCACATCGATTGTTTCGTTCCACATTTCCTTGTATGCGGCTAAAACAGCTGCTTTTTCTGGAGAATTTGGAGCGTATGATTTTACAGGTTCATTAACCGCTTTTGGTACGTGAAAGAATCCTTTAGGCATATCTTATATTTTGAAAATTAGACAATTTGATAAATAGATAATTCAAATAATGCGAATTATTTAATTTGTAACAAAAGTACAAAGGAAAATTTAAATTTTTGATAACAAATGTTACGAAACTTTTCGAGAGAAATTTCGGATGTATTTTTAAAAAATAAAAGCTTATTAATTTAGAGCGTAAGGTGCACTCAAACGAAATGTTGGAACAATTACTCTAAAATTTTTGGTTGTAGTAAAGTTAATCATGTTAAAAAAACCACGCATTGCTCCATGTGGAGAAGAAAGTAAACAACCCGAGCTGTAAGTATGTGACTCACCAGGTTTTAGTACTGGTTTTTTTCCTATAACTCCTTCACCATCAACTACTTCAATGTCATTTAGTGAATCAAAAATTTCCCAATGACGAGAATTTAATTGAACCGAATCTTTACTATGATTTTCAATAGTTATCTCGTAAGAAAAAGCAAAATGAATCTTGTAGTTCTTGAAGTAGGTGCCTTCAAAACTAGTTATAACTGATATTTTTATGCCTCTTGTGATTTGAGAAACCATAATCAAACTTTTTGTAAAGTTACAAAAATAATAAAAAAACCAATGTGATTTTTATGTTAAAGATTTTTTAATTGATTATGTCTGTTGAAGTTGCAACTCCTTTTCCAATAACTCTATCATATCTTTGATTGTTTTCACGATAATAGATTATGGCAAAATAATTGTTCTCAGTTTGATAAAAATTACCATCAATAGCGCTGGCTTCATCAACTTTTCCACTTTTATCTGCTATAGTATAATTGAAATTGGTAAAACCTTGTTTAATCATCAAGGCTTTTTCATAAATGCCTTTTTTAGCATTGTATTCCATTTTGTTTTCATCTGTAAGTGCGTAATTATTAAACATTCCAGTGATGAAAATATCTTTATTTTGATAAAATGATGGAGCAGATAATGAGAAGTATATCCATGCGTAATCAGCTTCGATCTCATCATTTTCTGCGCTTATATTTTTAATGCTAAAATTACCATTGATGTCTGGCCAATAGGTGTAAGGATTTTTAGCTCTTGCATTGCTAGTGTACAAAAAACAATTATACAAACCACCTTCAGTATCAATTCTTGCAATACTATTGTTAGCTGCTCTTATGTTTTTATTTTCAAAAAATAGATATTCGTTGCCTGCCCAAAATTGAGTTTCGGAATCATATTTATAAATCAAATCATTACCAATGGTGTACATTGGTTTTATATCACTGATAGCGTTGTTGAATTTTCCGTTTTGCATTAAAAGTACTTTCACATTCTTAAGCGGACTTTGAAACGTAATAGTATTAGATTTTATTGCAAAATCAATGTTGTGTTTGTATTCAACGTCTTTAACATTTCTAGCTCTTTTAACTTGCATTGGTACAGAAACCAATGGTTCATAAATAATAAATTTTCTTGAGAAAACAACTTCCTGGTCTTCATTAAGAATACTGATTACATAGTTACCACTAACTTTTAATTGTGTCAGTTTATTGGGAAATGGAATTCTGTAGTGCGAATATATTTGGAGTGCATTTAGGGAATTGGTGTAATCCTGAATTCGTTGATTATCAAAACCTGTTAGATATTCATTGATGGATAATTGGGATTGTTTCCAGTCGTAGTCACAATGCATTATCTTATAGTAGTAATTGTCTTCAGTTCCATGTAAATCATCAAACTGCAATTGAAATGAATCTCCTAATTGAAACAACGGAATTGCATTCTGTCCGTTTTGAACAAAAGATATCGTTTTGATATGATATGGAGGATTAACTTCTTTTTCTTGTGAAAAGGAAATTGAAATTGCATATAAAAAAAGTACAATAGATAAATATTTTTTCAACATAATCATTTTATTATCAAACGTAAAGATACTAAATATTATTATCTACAATTATGCCAATAAATTATTTAAAACAAACTGGAATAATTTCGCCTTTTGCTAAACAATATTTTTCTACTAATTCTGGTGCAAGTTTAGAAGTGTAATCTTCTTCGATAACTCTAAATCCTATGCTTCTTAATTTGTCAAAATAATCTCTACCGTAAACGCGAACGTGATCATATTGGCCGAAAATTTTGGCTCTTTCTTTTTGGTCAACAATAGTATCATCAGAAAAAGTAGTTGCTCTTGATAAATCCTGTGGAATTTGAAAGATTCCCATTCCGCCGGGTTTTAAAACTCTAAACAATTCTTGCATGGCTTTAGTGTCATCTGGAATGTGTTCTAAAACGTGGTTGCAAAGAATTATATCGTATTGATTATCTTCAAACGGCAAATTGCAAATATCAGCTTTTACATCTGCTAAAGGCGAAAGTAAATCGGTTGTAGTATAATTGATGTTAGTTTGCTTCTTGAAACGTTTGTAAAACTCTTGTTCAGGAGCAAAATGTAGTACCTTTTTCTTTTCTGTAGCAGTAAAAAAATCAGTTTCATTTTGTAAATACAACCACAATAAACGATGTCTTTCTAATGACAAAGTGCTCGGAGAAAGCACGTTATTTCTTTGATTTCCATAACCATAATGCAAAAACATTCGAAAACTTTTTCCGTCAATAGGATCTGTGAAACGACTTCCTTTTAATAAAAAAGCCAAAATTGGACGCACCACAATACTCAAACGAATCAATATCGGACGAGGAATGGTATTTAATATGAACTTGAATATTTTTTTCATTTATTTTGGATGCAAATTTGTAAAAACTTTATAATGTGTAATGATTTCTGAACTCCTTTTCTTCATCACTTACAATTCCTAAAGCATCATAAATGTATTTGAAAGTCGATAAAATTTCTGGTTTTCCGTCGATTAAGGCAACGTCGTGTTCAAAATGAGCACTTGGTTTTCCGTCGGCTGTTAAAATTGTCCAACCATCTTTTAGTTGTTTTATGTTTTTTGTTCCCATGTTTATCATTGGTTCAATAGCAACAACCATGCCTTCCACAAACATTTTTCCTCTACCACGTTTTCCGTAATTTGGCATTTCTGGATCTTCGTGCATTTTTCTTCCTAATCCGTGACCTACAAGTTCGCGAACGACACCATATCCGTGACCTTCACAATATTTTTGAATTGCGTTTCCTACATCTTCAACTCTATTTCCTGTACGAAATTCTCTTATTCCAACATAAAGACTTTCTTTAGTCACTTTAAGAAGTTTTTTTACTTCAGGAGCAACTTCACCAATTTCAAAACTATAAGCGTGGTCACCATAAAATTCATTCATCAAAACACCACAATCTACTGAAATTACATCGCCTTCTTCCAAAGGTTTTGCATTCGGAATTCCATGGACTACTTGCGCATTCGGACTCATACACAAAGAATTTGGGAAACCATAAAGCCCAAGAAATCCTGGAACTCCGCCATTGTCTCGAATGAATTCTTCAGCTAATTTATCTAATTGTAAAGTAGTTACACCTGGTTTAATCACTTTTGCAATTTCGCCCAATGTTTTAGAAACTAATAATGCACTTTCACGCATTAACTCAATTTCCTCTCTTGTTTTTGGAATAATCATTTTTCTAAATTTCAGACCGCAAAAATAGTGTTCAGTGTTCAGTGTTCAGTATTCAGTTTGCAGAAATTTTTAAACTTAAATTATTGTATTTTAGCATTATCGTTTGAACTTTGAATTTTACGTTTGAAAAATTATTTAATCATGAGTTTTATCATATTTTTTAAAAAATTCCAATTTTAACTTTGTACAAAATTTATTAGGTATGAGTAAATATGTTACCGCAGCAGAAGCTGTAAAAGTCGTAAAATCTGGAGATAGAGTCTATCTTCAAGCTGCCGCAGCAGCACCAACTATATTAGCCAACGCACTAACCGAAAGAGCATCTGAGTTAAGAAATGTCGAAATTTGTCATCTTCATGTAGAAGGAGAAGCGCGCTACGCAAACCCTGAATTAGCAGAAAGTTTTCATGTAAATTCGTTTTTTATTGGAGCCAATGTTCGTCACACTTTAAAAGCAGGAAATGGTTCTTATACACCAGTTTTTCTAAGTGAGCTTCCTCATTTGTTTCGTAAAAATGTTTTGCCATTAGATGTTGCGTTTATTCACGTTTCGCCACCAGATAGACATGGTTATTGTTCGCTAGGCGTTTCTGTAGAAGCTACTGTTGCTGCCATTGAAAACGCTAAAATTGTAATTGCACAAGTGAATCCGCAGATGCCAAGAACTTTTGGTGATGGAATTCTTCATGTGTCTGAAATTGATTATTTAGTTGAGGTTGATGTGCCAATTTATGGTCATGATCCTGTTCCATTTTCAATAGAAGAAGAAAAAATAGGTTCTTTGGTTGCTTCATTAATCGAAGATAAAAGTACACTTCAAATGGGAATTGGTTCTATTCCAAATGCTGCTTTAAGTAAACTTACAAACCACAAAGATTTAGGTTTACACACCGAAATGTTCTCGGATGGAGTTATTGATTTAATAGAAAATGACGTTATCAATTGTAATTACAAAGGAACTTTACGCGGAAGAGTTTTAGCTACATTTTTAATGGGTTCAAAACGTTTGTATGATTTTGTAAACGACAATCCATTTATTGAAATGAAAGAATCTTCAATGGTAAATGATACGGCTCGTATTAGAAAAAACCCAAAAATGGTTTCTATAAATTCAGCTATTGAAGTTGATGTAACTGGTCAAGTTTGTGCCGATTCTATTGGTGCAAAAATGTTTTCTGGTGTTGGCGGACAAATGGATTTTATTCGTGGAGCAACTTTAAGTCAAGGTGGAAAAGCCATTATTGCATTGCCATCAATCACTAAAAAAGGTGAAAGTAGAATTGTTCCTTATTTAAAACAAGGAGCTGGAGTTGTGACTACTCGTTCTCACGTTCATTATATAATTACTGAAAACGGAATTGCAGATTTATATGGTAAAACGCTTCGTCAAAGAGTTGGCGAAATGGTTCGAATTGCACATCCAAATCATCAAGAAAGTATTGATAGACAGTATTATGAAATGCTAAATAATATGTAGTTTTCAATTGCCTAGAGTTTAAGCTCGAGGCAATTGAATTATTAATCTGGATTGGCCATTATTTTAAATAATTCGGCATTCGAAATTAAATAACGATTTTCCAAACTCAACTCCGATAATTGTGAACTTACCAAGTTGTTTTCTCTTGAGTTGATTAAGAAAATCGAACTTTCTCCAAAAGAAAACAAACGTTCTTCTGACGTCAACATCGTGTTGTAATCTTTCACTAAATCTGAAATTAATTTTCGTTGTCTTTCAAGTGAATTGATTTCGGTTTGTTGTGCGTTGATTTTGTTTTTAAGTTGAACACGTTCTAAATCGAGTGAATATTGGGTGTCTTGAATTTTGAATTTTGCCAATTGCAATCCGCCACGTTCTTTTCTTAAAAAAATAGGAAAACTAAAATTTACGCCTACTTTATAGTTATTGAAGTTGGTATTACTCCAAGCGCTTTGTTCAGATAAATAATGATACCCTAAATCAATTTTTGGCAACAAACTGTTGGCTTTTAGTTTGCGTTCTACTTCTAAAATATCCAATTTACTTTGAAGTGAATTAATTTTTGGATGGTTTTCTATCGAAATGTTTTCTACTAAAAGTTCGTTTGTTTTTAAAGTTTCTTTTATTGTGTTTTCAAGTTTTATCTCTGGAATAATAGTGTCTTGTAATTCCAAAGGAACATTGTTTTCAAGCCATAAAAAGTTAGATAATTCTAATTTAGATTTTATCAATTTCAATTGTGAATCTTCAAGACTAAGTTTTCTGTTTCTTACAATGATTCCAGCTTCAACACTATCTATTGCTGGTTTGTCACCATTTTTTATTAAACTTGCTACACCATTAAAACGTATTTCCGCATTTTTTAAATACTCGGTGTAAAGTTGTACTTCGCTGTAATTTCGTTTCCAATTGAAATAGGCGACAGATGCGTTGTATAAAACTTCAATAGCTTGTAATTTTCGTTCCGCTTGACTTAATTGGATTTGGATTTTGGCTTTTCGTAAATCGGCCATTCTTTGATTTATCAATAATCCTTGACCAAGTGGAACCGTAATTCCAAGCGAAGTTAATCCTTGATTAGGAAGAGTATTTTGCGGATTTAAAAAAACACCTTCGCTGTTGTCAAAACCTGCTTTTACTTCAATACCATACCAAGTTGGTATTTTGAAACTGCTGTTTAAAAGTGAATAATATTGGCTGTCTTTAAATTGTTTTTTGTCAAAATCGACTTCTATTTTTGGATCAAATCCACCGCGTGCCATCATTAAGTTGGCTTGAGCGCTATTGACTTCAAGATTAGCACTTTTTACCATTGGATGGTATTTTTTTACATAGCCCAAATACTCATTATAGGTGAGTTCTTGAAGGTTTTTTTCTTGACCAAAAACAAAGCTATAGAAAAACAGAAAGACTATAATTTGAACTCGTTTCATTACTTTTTCTCTTTTGATGTTTCACCTTTTGGTTGGTAATAATTTGGTGGAAAACCATTTAATGTTCGCCATAATTCAAACCAAATTGGTACATTGTCTAACAAAGCCAATGTTTGTGCGCCTGACCCAATACTGACTTGTTTTGGCCAAGCTTCTTCTTTTTCATCAGGTGCAATTAAAACTCTAAATTTTCCATTTGGAGAAATGAAATTTTCAATGGCAACAATTTTTCCGCCAAAAGTTCCATAGCTCATATTTGGCCAACCCGAAAACACAATTGTAGGCCAACCATCAAACCAAATTCTAACTTTTTCGCCTTTGTGAATTAAAGGTAAATCGGTTGGTGAAACATAAGTTTCTACAGCTATGTCGTATTTTGAAGGCATTATACTTACAATCTGTGTTCCTTCTTTAATAGTCTCTCCAATTCCCGATTGAATGGCACGGTTTACATAACCATCTTGAGGCGCTTTTATGTAGTACATTCCGTTACGAATTTGGTAATTTACATATTGATTTTGTAATTTATTAACTTGAGCTTCAGTATCATATTGGCTGCTTAAAGCCGTGAATTGATCACTTCTTGCCTTAGAACTTTTTTCAGCATATTCAGCACTGATTCTGTTTACTTCAACTTTTGCGTTTATTAACTCGTTTTTACTGGCTAGAAGTTTGTTTTCTTGAGTGATGATTTTGGCTTCAACTTCTTGCAATTTTAATCTTTTTTCCTCTACATCGGTTAGCGGTTTTAATCCTTCTTTGTTTAAAGTTACCGAACGATTGAATTGTGTATTGGCGATTTTTATTTGGGTTTTTACGGCTTCTAAATCCATACTATCGCTTTTCACTTTTAAAACTCCTTGGCGAATTTTGTTTTGTGCTTGTTGTAATTTTAAGATTCTTTCGTTTTCAATGGCATTGATTTGAGCCGAAAGTGAAGTTACTTTTCCACCATACGATTCGCCTGCCATTTTTTTAGCATCAACTTGACTTTTAGTATTTTCAACTAAATTTGGATCGAAATAATCTTCTTTAATTTCGGAAATGAAAAGAATAGTGTCGCCTTTTTTTACAAAATCACCTTCTTGAACGTACCATTTTTCTATTCTACCAGCAATTGCAGATTGGATAGTTTGAGGTCTTTGATTAGGCTTTAGGGTTGTAACAGCTCCTGAACCAGAAATGTTTTGCGTCCAAGGTAGAAATAAAATTACAACTCCAAGTATGGATACATATAGGATTATTTTGTTCAATATTTTGTAATGTGGTCTATTGGCAAGACTTTTTACAGTACTGTATTGATCTATATTTTCGATTATCGGATTTTTTTTAGAAATATTTAGCATGGCAATTATTGTTTTGTGTCAGCAATTATTTTTCCATCTTTCATTTTTATTTTTCTATTGCATTTTTGTTTCCAATACTCATTTTTTGAAGAAACAATTACTGTCCATTTATTTTTTGCATCTGTAATAAAATCGATTATTTCTTTGGTTGCTTCTTCGTCCATTTTGTCTAAAGGATCTTCAAAAAACAATATTTTTGGTTTATTTACAATACTTCTAGCTAATAAAATTTTCTGAGCATTGGAAGAAGATAACTGTCGTCCGTCTGGAAAAATTTTAGTATCTAATCCGTTTGGTAATGTTTTGATGAACGTTCCTAATTTTACACTTTCAATCGCCCATTTTATGTCATCATGTGAAACTAACGGATTGTTGAAAGTAATGTTTTCTAAAATAGTACCTTCAAATGGTGTTTCACCACTTGTTATGGTTCCAATTTGTGAACGATATTGTGCCAAATCTATTTTACGATAGGTGTCATCATTTATAAAAAAGGAGCCTGATGTTGGTTGCATTCCGCCTGACAAAACTCGTATTAGTGTTGTTTTTCCAGAACCATTATCACCTTCAAGGTAGATTTTTTCTGTTTGATCAATTTTTAAATTTATTTTATCTAGAACATCATCCATAGAATCTGGAAATTTGAATCTAAGATTTTCAGCCTCTAAGGTAATATTAGTAAAGCAATAATCTTGATTTTTTGTTTGTGGCTCTTCGATATTCAAATCTACAATTTGACCAATTTTTTCAACAGAAGTTAATACATCGTATAGGCTTTCTAAACCAACAATTAATTTTTCAACAGAATTTAATACCAATAAAATTATAATTTCAGCAGCAACGAATTGTCCAATATTCATCTTTTGATTCAAAACTAAATATCCACCGATAAATAACAAACAAGCAGTAATAATTACTTTAAAAACAATTAGTTGTGAAAATTGTCTTTTGATTACTTTGAAATGTTTTTCTCGATAATTTAAATATTCATCCACTAAAATATTATTTTTATTTAAAGCAAAATCAAAGTTGTCTTGTTTTCTAAAACTGAAATTATTTCTAGCAATTTCTTGAAGCCAACTCGCAACTTTATATTTGTATTTTGATTCTTTCATACTTGAAGAGAGTCCTGAATTGTATGAGAATTTAAAAATAGAATAAAGTAATACTATCAACAAAATTCCGAAGAAAATGAAGAAAGGATGATATAACGACAAGAGAATTATTCCGAATAGAATTTGTAATAGAGCTGTTGAAAAATCAATTAATAATTTTGAAGTTCCTTTTTGAATAGAAATAGTATCGAAAAAGCGATTAGCTAATTCTGGTGGATATTGGTTGTAGAGTTCTTCAAATTTTATTTTTGGTAAGCGATAGCTGAATTCGAATGAAGAACGTACAAATATTTTTTGTTGTAAGTTTTCTGTAATTCGTAGTTGCATTAAGGATAATATTCCAACTAAAGCTACACCAATTACCACAATTACCACAAGAACTATCCATGATATACTTACTTGACCTGCTTGAATTAAATTAATAATTGCTTGAATTCCTAATGGTAATGATAAACTTACTAATCCTGCAAAAATAGCATAGAAGACAATTTGTGATATATCTCTTCTGTCTAGTTTAAGTAAATTAAAATAACGTTGTAATGGTGATTGATTCATAATTATCTTAATGTGTTTTCAATTAAATTAATGTAAAAATCTGTAGGAGAAACTGTTTCGTTACAATTAGTAATCGTTTTTAAATGGTCTTTTAGAAAATGTTGATGCAAAGCACCTTCTACAATAGACGATGCTAAACTTTTTGCAAAAGCATAGTCTGGATTTACTTCATTAATCATTTCAATAATTCGGTTGATTACTCTTTTGTAGACTAGAAAAAAGCCTTCTTTATTTTCTTCATCAACTTCTTTAGTAAGTAAAGTTTTTGTGAATTCTTGAATTATTATTTTGTTTAATATTGCTTCATTAATGTGTAAAGTAGTGGTGTCATCTTCTACTTTTTCTGTAACAATTGCAATTCCTTTTTTTAATCGTTCCATTGGATTGGAAACATTGGTTGTTGCAAATGCTAATTTGTATTCTATCCAACCCCAATACCATGATGAAAGATATAACATTAATTTGTGTTTGCTTTCAAAATAACGATAAATAGAACTTTCATTCGAGCTTATCTTTTCGCCTAATTTTTTGAATGTAAAATTTTCAAAACCAATTTCGTCAATTAGTAGAATACTTTGTTCGATAATTTTTTTGCCCAATTCAGAAGTCTCTGGATTTTTCACGTAGAGTTTATCGTTTACTGAAATGATGATATTAGATAATATATTTTGCATTTTATTAATTTTGTTTTGTTGCGTTTTTTGGTACTGTTTTCATTTGGATTACATCTACTAAAAAAGCAAATGCCATTGAAAAATAGATATATCCTTTAGGTATTTCAAAGTGAAAGCCTTCAGCAATAAGTGAAACTCCAATCATCATTAAAAAGCAAAGTGCTAAAACTTTAAACGATGGATGTTTAGAAATAAATTCACTAATTGGTTTTGATGCAAATAGCATAATTATAACGGTTACAATTACTGCAGTATACATTACCCAAAGTTCATCTACCATCCCTACAGCTGTGATAATTGAATCTACCGAGAAAACTAAATCTAGAATAATCACTTCACCTAGAAGTTTACTAAAATTCCCTTTTTTTGGAAGTTCGGCTTCATGTGAATTGGCGATTTCTGTTTTGTGATATATCTCTTTGGTACTTTTATATATTAAAAATAAACCACCAAGTATTAAAATAATACCTTTTCCTGTGAAGTCAATTTCAAAAAGTGAAAATAATGTTTTATCTAGTTTTAAAATCCACGAAATAAAGGCTAAAAGTCCTAATCGCATTACCATAGCCAAACCGATTCCCCAAAAGCGCAGTTTGTTTCTTTGACTTTCTGGTAGTTTATCGGCAAGAATAGAAATGAAAATAATGTTGTCAATTCCGAGGATTACTTCGAGAGCAATTAATGAAATTAAAGGTATTAAAGCGTCTATCATATAGTTGAATTTTAGAAATTTATTTTAAATCCGAAATTTAGGTTTTTCATGTCCTGTAATTCAGGATTGATGTTGTTGTCTTTTAAATCCAGATATTTCAAATGGTCTAACGATTCCAATTTTGGAATTTCTTTAAATTTATTGTTGTTTAAATACAATGATTCTAAATTTTTAAAACGTAGTAATTCACTTGGTAAAACAGATAGGTTATCGTTTTCAAGATGAAGTGTTTTTAATTTTGGTAATTTAGATAATATTGTAAGTGTTTTAGAAAGATTCATGTTCTTTTCATCATTCAAATAGATTTCTTCTAAATTGGTCAAATTTGAAAATTCTTCTGGTAAGTTTGTAAACTCATTGTTACTTAAATCAATTGTTTTTAATGATTTAATATTTGATATTGCTGATGGAATTTCTTTTAAATGATCATTTTTTAAACTTAAATATTCTAAGTTGATAAATTTTGACCAATTCTCATTAGACATATTAATATCTTGATTGCTAAGATTTAATCTTAATACCTTTTCTGGTTCTTTTAGCGCATCAGACAAAGATGTATACTCTTTTATCTTATCGTTATTTTGAGAAAATACTGCATATGAACAGAATAGCAATACAATTTTAAGTAGATTATTTTTTTTCATGATGCATTTTTTTTAATATTAAAACGAATTTCAATTGCAAATATAATAGTAAAACTATTAATAATTGTTTTTTAACTATTATTTTTCACTTTTTTTTAACCTTTTACTTTTTCAGTAACTGCGATTGATTTTTGTAGAATTAATGAATTTGGTATGGTGATAATTTTGTCATTTTCTGTTTTTAAATGAATAAAAAAATAAGTCAAATCAGATATTTCGCCAGAAAAAGGATAATCTTTATCTAGTACCTCGATGTAATCACCAATTTTTAGTGGATGATTAAAAAATAATATTATTCCTGAAGTAATATTTGACAGAAGTGACCATTGTGCAAAAAATGCAATTCCAAAAGCTGTTAAGATCGATGTAGCAAAAATGGCAATTTCATTTTGTTTTAAACCCCAAATTGCAGAAAGTAGAATTATAGCCGTTAATGAAAGTAATAGATTAATGGTTTTAATCATTATTTTTCTTCTTCCTCTTTGTAATTGAGTGTTTTTTAAAGCGTTGTTTATTATAGTTTTAGTTGCAAAATAGGATAGTAGGTAGCAAAATAATACTATACTTGTTTCAATAATTTGAATGGTGATTGTTTTCATTTTGTTATTGATTATTTTTTTATTTTTTAGAAGTTAAATCAAAGTTGAAGTTAGTGTTGATTATGAATCCATTATTGTTTTGAAACACATTTCTATTATTTATTTCTCTTCCTAATTGAAGTGTTTGGTTTAGATATCCTGCTTCAATGCGCAAGCTATTACTAAAGCGATATCCAAGTACCAGTCCAATTCTATTTTGATCAAAAACATTTTCATTTACATTTTTTCCAAAGCCTATAAACAGTTCGTCATAAGCAGCAATGTATGGTGTTTTATTTTCTATTTTATCTCCTTTTAATGGCATTTGTAATCTTATCATATATCTTAATCTGTTTAAGAAAGGAAATTCATCTTCGTTGGTTAATGCTGCATTTGAATAACGACCAACCCACCTTTGTTCAAGCATAAATCGATGCGATATATCAATTTTTGAAATTTTATCAGTAATTGTTATCATTTGAAAAGCTCGATGTTCTGTAAAATCTTTTCCCATACCATTTATTGGAGTGTTTCCATATGGATAGGTTTCAATCCAAGCATATCCTAGTCGTAATTGTACCTTTTGATTTAATTGATAGTTTAGGCCAAGTCGAAGTAATCCTTGTTGTTTGTCTGTAATAAAATTATCTCTACGAAGTTGATATTCACTGTGAATACTGTATTTGTTATTCAGTTTGAAAGTGCTAAAATAGTTGTACCAACCTATGTCATTTCGTTCATTTTTGCGAGTATTTTGGCCATAAGAATTTATGATCGAAATAAAAAGAAAAGCTGTAAATAGAAGATGTTTTTGTTTCATAGTTTTTTAAATTTTGGGCTGACTCATTTAAGAACCAGCCCAAGTTAATTACTATTTAGTTGGTGAAAACGGAAGTGATGATTTGTGAACAATAATTCTCAATTTACCGTCTTTTCCTTTTTTGAAAACCCAGGTTTTATCAACCATTACTTCTTTACCATTTTTATCGGTTACCCAAACATTTCCCATGGTTATTGCAATAGATCCATAAATTTGAATGCCTTCATTATTTTTTCCAGCATTGTCATATCTAGCTTTTACCCATGGTGTAAGCGCAAACCCTTTGTCGTTTGGATAATCGGCATCACCTCCAATGAAATAAGCTAATGCTCCTTTTTTATCATTTCTAAAGGTTTGATCTCCATAAGCCAAAGTAGGTTTGAAAAAAACTTTACCATTGTCATAGTTGTAAGCTTCAGATAAAACTTGCTCTGCAAATGTTTTGTAATCACCACCTTCTTCTTTAAGTTTTCCAATCTTTACTAATGCATCACACCAATCTTGTTGCGCTTTGTTTACTTCATCATAAGTAATGATTGTTTGTGCACCTTCTTCAACATAAACCAATCCTAGTTCATCAATAACTTTTTGAACCTCTTTGTTTTGCTCAGGATTTGCCTGAGTTTTTTCTTCTGTTTTTTTGTTTTGATTGCATGAACTTAATAATACCGCAATACAAGACAAGCCAATAATTACAATTTTTTTCATGATTTTAAATTTTAAAAGTTTTACATTTAATATTAATACAAATATATACAAATATAATAGTATTACTATTGATTATGAAATTTTAACTTTTATTTATAACATTTGGCATAAAAAAAGAGACTCAAAAAATGAATCTCTTAATTAAAACAAGGTTTTTTTTTATTTTATAGCAACGAATGCTGTGTCATAACTGCTGGTTTTTCGATTCCCATCAACTCTAAAATGGTAGGAGCTATGTCTCCTAAAACTCCATCATGTATTGTTTTTAAATCTTTATCAACTAAAATAATTGGCACCGGATTCGTTGTATGAGCGGTATTTGGAGAACCATCAGGATTAATCATAGTTTCACAATTTCCGTGGTCTGCAATGATAATAGTAGTGTAGTTATTTTCTAAAGCAGTTTCAACCACTTCTTTTACACAAGCATCAACAGCTTCGCAAGCTTTTATAGCAGCTTCCATTACACCTGTATGTCCAACCATGTCACCATTGGCAAAATTCAAGCATACAAAATCAACTTCACCTTTTTTAAGTTCAGGAACCAAAGCATCTTTTAATTCGAAAGCGCTCATTTCTGGTTGTAAATCGTAAGTTGCTACTTTTGGTGAATTTCTTAAAATTCTAGTTTCGCCAACAAACGGAATTTCTCTTCCACCAGAAAAGAAGAAGGTTACGTGAGGATATTTCTCGGTTTCTGCAATGCGTATTTGAGTTTTTCCTGCTTTTTCTATAACTTCTCCAAGTGTTTCTGTCAAATTATCTTTGTCATAAATTACATGTACATTTTTGTAGGTATCATCATAATTGGTCATTGTAACATAGTACAAATTTAATTTATGCATATTTTGTTCGTGGAAATCTTCTTGTGAAAGAACTTCGGTTAACTCACGACCTCTATCGGTTCTGAAGTTGAAGAAAATTACAACATCATCATTTTGTATGGTAGCAACAGGTTTGTCATCGCTGTCAACCATTACAATTGGGTCAATAAACTCATCAGTAATATTATTTTTATAACTTTCTAAAACGCTCAAAACAGCATCTGTTGAATGTTTTCCAGTTCCGTTAACTAATAAATCGTAGGCAAGTTTTACTCTTTCCCAACGTTTGTCTCTGTCCATCGCATAATATCTTCCTACAACAGAAGCTAGTTTTGCTTTGGTATTGTAAATATAATTATTCAGATCTTCAAGATACAAAGAACCCGATTTTGGGTCAACATCACGACCATCGGTGAAAGCATGAATGTAAACTTTATCTAAACCAAATTCTTGCGAAGCATCAATTAATCCGCGCAAGTGTGAAGTATGCGAATGCACTCCACCATCAGATAGTAATCCTAATAAATGAACAGCTTTGTTGTTCTCTTTAGCATATTGCAATGCAGCAACTAATTCTGGTTCGTTGTGTAATGTTTTATTTTCAACAGCTAAGTTTATTTTTACTAAATCTTGATATACAATTCGTCCTGCGCCAAGATTCATGTGACCAACTTCAGAATTTCCCATTTGACCTTCTGGTAAGCCAACGTTTAATCCATCAGTTCTAAGTTGTGCGTTTGGATATTTTGTATATAAACTGTTTATAAAAGGCACATTAGCGTTATCTATTGCCGATACTTTTGGGTCTGGAGATTTTCCCCAACCGTCAAGAATCATCAGTATTACTTTTTTGTTCATTGTGATAGTATTTTACACAAAGATAAGCATTTGCAATAGCTGAAATGAAAAGTTAGAGGTAAATTTATTTGAAAAATAACGAAAACGATTTAGTGTTTTCTCAAGAAAATTATTTTTTAGAAAACCAGTTTTTGGTTGAATTGTAATCGATAAAATAACGAATACTTATCGAAAATATATGATCTAATTTTTCGTGATTTAGAAGGTTGTCTGCATTTTTTGTTATGCTATGGCTAAAGTCTGTTCCGTAATCACTCAAAAATGAGTTGTTTCTGTATAGTATAGATATTTGACTTCCAGGAGCAAACCACCAGGTGTAGGAAAGATCTAAATTCCATGTTGCGAAGTTTTCGTCGTTGTTACCAACATAGGTTGGATTTGATAATAAGCTACCATTATTTTGAAGTAAATAATAGTTATGATTAGTTACATAAGACCAATATTTTCTTATAACAAGGTTAATATTCATAACATTGTTTAGAGAGTATTTTCCTGAAATTGAATTGCTATAGGAAATGATGTTTCTGTTTGCAAAAACAGTATTTATTCCGTCAGATTCTATGAATCCTTTGTCGTTGTTTTGTCTTTCAAAGTTAAACTCGTAAACAAATGCTAGTTTGTCAGAAAAACGATACCTTGGACTAAATAGTATGCCATAGTAATTTCTTCCTTTTTCATTAAAGAAACTCATTGACGGCCTGAAGTCAATAGCAAATTTCTTTGCATAATTGGTTGAAATAAAAATATTACCGCCAAACCTTTGAGGGGTTGTTACATATTTTCTTTGGTCTTTTGAACGAGGTGTATAAAAATCATATACTTCAGTTGGTCTACCATTGAAGCCAAATCCAAAGTAGTTATTTTTTTTACTTACAGAATTGTAATTCAAATTAATACTATGCTCTTGAATTCTGCCAGTTCTATTGTCAAATTCTGTATAATAATTGATGTTAGTATTAAAAGAATTAAATTTTTTAGATGGATTCAAAATTCTGTAACTAGCATTTCCGTAATAGGCCTGATAATGATTTTGAAAATTTATTCCTAAATCATTCGGGTCATAATTGTCTGAAACATATTGTCCTCCAAATCCATATCTGTATTTTCCACTTGTGTCACCAAAATATAAATCTGTATTAAAACCTTTTCTGTCCTTATTGTCTGCATATTCATTAATATAGCTATACTTGAATCCACCATTTAAATTATATGTGTTTTTTTTGGTATTTAAATCCCAAACTAATGCAGAAACATTGGCATCTCTATATTCTTTATCACGAGTTACATTTGTATTTATGAAACCTATAGAAGAGTTTTTTCTAAAACGTTGATCTAAAACTAATACATTAAAATTTGCAAGTGGTTCGATTAGCTCTCTTCGAGTATTTCCATTTGTAGTATTAGATATTTCGGCATAAGTTTTCTCTGTTACAGCATTTAGAATTCCAATACCTAATCCGCCTTTTGTTCTTCCAGAAACTTTTAATGCATTTAAAAGATTAACTTTTCCAGGATATTCAATTACTTCTTCGTCAGTTTCTAATTTAGTATTTAAATCGCTACTTTTTAATGATGGTCTTCCTCCAATTCTTCTTGAATAAAAGATATTTCCTTTGTTAAATAGATCAGTTCCTTCGGTAAAAAAAGGTCTGTTTTCATTGAATTGTTGTTCAAAAGGACCAAGATTTAATATTACTCTATCAAAGGCAGCTTGTCCAAAATCTGGTACTAAAATTGCATCTAATGTAAATGCATCATTGATACCATATTTAATATCTAATCCTCCTTTGAACTCGCCTTTGGCTTTGTTAAAATTGTTTGCATTTAAGTATTGCGATATGTAAGGTATTAAGAACAGTCTAGTTGGGGTTTTTATATTTTCAATTCCTTCAAGAATTCCGGCTTGATTACTTTCGGATGAAATTTTATTATCAATTAAATTCCATGAATATTGAAATCTATCTCTGAAGATTTCTCTATAAAAGTTTAAACCCCAAGTTTGTTTTTTTTCTGATGAAAAGCGTATTGCGGCATAAGGTATTTTCATTTCTACTACCCATCCAAAATCTTTAATTTCAACATGGCTGTTCCAAATTGCGTCCCAAGATGAATCTTCACCTTGTCCATCAGTATATAAAACATCTTGCTGAACTCCAGCGGCACTTACAAAAAATCGAAATTCTTGTTGACCATCATTATAACCATTAATAAAAACTCCAAAATGATCAGCGGAAACAAAATTATCCCTTGTAGTTAGTTCTTTTCTAATCTTAGTTGGTTCATTGTCATATAAAGTAGCAGCAATGTAGATTGCGTCATTATTGTAAACAACTTTAACTTCTGTTTTTCTTTCTTTTTGCTCAGGTTTCCCATTATCAGGAGCCAACATTACAAAGTCAGTTGCAATTGGAGTTGTTTTCCAAATTGGCTCATCAAATTTACCATCTATGTTTATTTTTTCTTCACTAAATTTTGTTTGCAAAGTCTTTTTTTGAGCTTGCGCGCTCAAAAAAGTTGCTATTATACATATAAAGGAAAAAGTAAACTTTTCTTTAAACATTATATTCGTGTTAGTTAGGCAAATATAAATCTTTATAATTATAACACAATAATAATTGTAATAGTATTCTTATCTAAATATTTTTTTATTAATAATATAGTTTATTTTAAAAGAAAAAGACTACAAAATTATATTAAATTATATTTTAATCGACAAAAATTTACATTTAAACGATAATATTTGCAAAATTAACTTGTCAATAAGATTTGTGTTTCGTAAGTTTGCTTTATAATTTACCTACTAATTATGAATTTATTTAATGTGTTTTATTCAATATTATTTGTTGGAGTATCTTTATTTTCGCCCCAAAAAAAAGAAATAACTCCAATAAATTATGCTAAAATTTCTAATGTTAAAAAAGTAACTACTGTATACAATGCATTAGAGGCTAATAGTTTTAGACTGCCAAAATTAGAGAGTTTTACTAAAGCATTTGAAGGGTTTCAGCTTTTAAAAAGCAAAGGAATGGTTAGAAAAAATATTTTAACCATAATCGATTTTAGTTTAAGTTCTAACGAAAAAAGATTATGGATTATTGATATGAATACTAATGAAATACTTTTAAATACCTTAGTTGCTCATGGCAAGAATTCTGGTGATAATTATGCTGTTAATTTTTCGAATAAAAATGAATCATACAAAAGCAGCTTGGGCTTTTTTGCCACTGGAGAAGTGTACAAAGGAAAACATGGTTTATCTTTAAAGCTAGATGGTTTAGAAAAAGGAATAAACGACAATGCTAGAAAAAGAGCTGTAGTAATTCATGGCGCAGACTATGTGTCTAAAACTTTTATTAGAAATTACAAAAGGTTAGGTAGAAGTCAAGGTTGTCCTGCAGTTCCTATTGAATTGAGTAAAAAAATTATTCAGACAATAAAGAACAAATCGTGTCTGTTTATTTATCATCCTTCTAGAAGTTATGTAAACAATTCTAAATTAATATCTTAATTTGGAGTACAAATTAGCATCAAGACAATAAATATCCTCTCTAAAATTTAAAATTCCATCTGTTTCCCATGCAGTCCAATATAGTTGATGAATAAAAATATCTTCATCAATTTTAATAACAATGGTTTTTAATTCTGGTTTTGGAAGGTTTTTCTTTTCAATTACAAAATTTGGATTTTTAGCCAGTATTTTAGCATTGATTTTGTCAATTTCTTTTTGTTTAGCTTTTTGTAGTTTATAGTAATATTTAATATCTGTAGTGTCTTTAATTCTTTTTAACGACCATTTTGTAGTGTCATTTATTATGTAACTTGCCATTTCTAATGGTTTCTCTAAACGCACACATCCAGAACTTAAAGAACGATATGAGAAAGCAAAGTAATCTCTATGGTTAGTATCATGAAGATAAACAGAATATCTATTTGGGAAATTAATTTTCATTGATCCAAGTGAGTTGTTTCTACCAGGATCTTGAACATATTTATATTTGTTTGCGTCTTCTTTTTTCCAAGACCAAGGACTTACTTCATTATTTTTTCTGTCAAAAATTTTCAATCCTTTTTTTCTGAAAACACTTCTATCTTTTTCGGCTTCAGGATAAATATCTTCTTTTAGAATTGTTGGAGGAACTGTCCAATTAGGGTTTAAATTGATATTAGATATTTTAGATTCTAATATTGGTGTTGGGCGAGTGTCTTTTCCAACTACAATTCTTTGTGTTTGTGTTGTGTCATTTTCTTTTACGGCAACAATACTATAATCTGGAATATTTATCAAGAGATAATGATTTCCAAAATCGTGAGCAAACCATCTCCAACGCTCCATATTTACAACGACTTGTTCTATTCTTTGATTTCTAGAATAATTTAAGGCATCAATAGTGCTTCTTCCAATTACAGCATCAGGTCTTAGCCCATGTCTAGCTTGAAATATTTTTACAGCTTCTTGTGTTTTTTTATCATATACAGTAGACAAAACAGTGTCTTTTTCAACCATATCGCCCCAATACATTAATCTTTTCTTGACAATAGGCACGTATTTGTTTTTTTTATTAGGCACAATTCTTTCCCTAAGATCAATCAACTCATAGGTTGTTTCCTCTGGAAATTGTTGTAATAATTTTAAACAGTTTTTTAGTTTTTTATAAATGATGTGATTGGGTTTACAGTTTTCAATGGCTTTACTGAAGTTATTGTTGTCAATACAATCATAAAGTATCTCATTTATATTTACTTTTTTTTCTTCTAAATCCCAATCTTTATAAAGCTTTTTCGGATTTAACTTTCCTTTACTGATGTGATTTACATAAAGTTGTGTGCTAGAAGTTAGAAGTAAATCATATTTTACAATTGTTGAATCTGGAAGGTCTTCAAATTTAGTTTCAAATGATTTTAAAGTTTCATAATTATAGTCTTTTGATTCTAATCCTTCATTTTCGGCTTTGCTAATTTCATTAATAATGAAATCTCTGTGTTCTTTTGTATTCCAAGCGGTTTCGTAGTTGAATTTTTTATAAAAAGCTTTAAAATCTTCGTCTTTAGAAGTATTAATTAAAGTTGAGTCAATTTTAATTCTATCATCTCCAAAAAAAGAAAAGTCAATAAAAGAGGCCTCTGCAGAAGATTCGTTTGAAATGTTTCTTTTGCAACTTGAAAAAACGATAAGTAGAATTAAAATGTAAAATTTATTCATAGGCATTAGCCAATTTCTTTTTTCATATTATAATGGATTCCAATATCGGCAATATAAAATGGCTCTCCAATTTTAATGTAACCCAATTTTTCATAAAATGGAACAGCACTTTCACGAGCATTAAACCAGATTAATTTTCCAAACTGACTTTTAACATACTCTTCAGCATGTTTTATTAGTTCATCTCCAAATCCTTTCCTTTGAAAATTGTTTAGAATAGCCATTCCTCTTATTTGAAATTGATTTTCAGAACTAAATATAACATTATTATTTTTAAAAACAGATAGTACTCCTGTTATATTTTTGTCAATAAATAATCCAAAATGAGTTGTTGTTTCTAAATCATCTCCATCAAATTGACAACTTTCAATTGGTTTTCCTTCTCTTAAAATAGGATGGCGAACCAAAAAAGTGTCTCTTGAGCTAATTTTTTTAATCTCTTTCATAAAAAATTTCAATGCAAATTAAATGATAACAAATTAATAATAAAACTTTTAGGCTAGCTTAGATTTGTAAAATTTTTTCTACACAAAAATTTTTCAAAAAAAATTTGCATCAAAACAAACAAATGCTATATATTTGCACTCACAAAATAAGAACTTCATATTCTGTTTTGTAATGCGGAAGTAGCTCAGTTGGTAGAGCTCCAGCCTTCCAAGCTGGTTGTCGCGAGTTCGAGCCTCGTCTTCCGCTCTGTAAAACCTCTAATTAACGTTAGAGGTTTTTTTTATTCTTTTAATTTCCTAAAAAAGCCAAATCTGTTTCAGGATTTATTTCTTCAGGAATTTGGTTTTGTCTAAATAATCTAGCTGTTAAATTCCCTTTCAATAGTATCTTTTCACCTTTTACATCAAGCCAACTACCTTCTCTTAATCCTAAGACTGGAGTTGTGTTGAAAGCATGAAATTCTTTTATACGTGTTTCACGAGTTTCGCCCATGTGCTTACTTTGTAAATTTGCATCTAAATAATGTGGATTTAAATTAAATGGAATTGCTCCCAAAGTTTTAAAACTTGGTGGATATATTATAGGCATATCATTAGTAGTTTGCATCGATATTCCTGTTATGTTGCTACCAGCACTTGAGCCTAAATAAGGTGTTCCGCTTTCAATAACATTGGAAAGAGTTTGCATAACATCATTTTCATATAATTGCGTTACTAAAAGAAAAGTATTTCCGCCACCAGTAAAAATTCCTTGAGCATTTTCAAGAGCTTCTATTGGATTTTTTAAAGTATGTAATCCTATAATTTTCTTATTTATTTTTGAAAAGGCAATCGCAACTCTTTCCGTATATTCATCATGTGTCATGCCGCCTGGACGAGCATAAGGTATGAAAATGATAGTATCACAATTTTTAAAATGATTTTCTAAAGTTGGAAGTAAATATTCTAGGTATTCTCCTCCATGAAGCGTTGAAGTACTTGCAATAATTAGGTTTTTCATAGTATTTTAATTATATAGACTTAAGTTTATTGTTGGAATAGTTTCTCTAAAAAAATAATTTTCCTCAAATTTACAAATTAATAATTAACATAAATTTACAATAGTGTTGGCTAATTTTTTGGACGACTTTAAAATACTTTTACCCAAGAATTTAACGTTAAATAATAGTTTTGTCGAAAATAAGAATACTGTTTCTCTTTTTGTTAATGATGCAATTGTCAAATGGGCAAGTTACTTCTGTGTCTAAAAAAATCAATGGAAAAGTAACGGCAGATTATAATGACTTGGAAAGCATTTACATTGTTAATTTGAAGACAGAAAAATCTACTTTAACGGAACGAGGCGGCTATTTTTCTATAAATGCGAGTGTTGGAGATACGATAATGTTTACAGCAGTACAGTTTAAGAGTTTGAAAATTACTTTAAAAGAAGAGGATTTTAATAAAGAGCTTCTATTTGTAAAAATGGAAACGTTTATAAGGATTTTAGATGAAGTTAAAATTAATGAGTATAAAGATATCAATGCAGTTTCACTTGGTATAATTTCTTCTAAAACTAAGCATTATACTCCAGCTGAAAGAAAATTAAAAACAGCTTCCGATTCTGATGCGCAAATTGGAACAAATACTTCGATAGGTTTGGATCCTATTCTTAATTGGATGTCTGGCCGAACCACAATGCTAAAAAAGGAAGTTGAAGTCGAGAAAAAAGAGTTGATGTTGACAAAAATTCAAAACCTTTATGAAGCAGAATATTTTGTTGAGACACTCAAAATACCTGAAGATTTTGTCAAAGGATTTCAATATTATATAGTTGAAGATGCTAAATTTGTAGAAGCATTAAAAGCTAAAAATAAAACAATGGCTACTTTTATTATGAATGAATTAGCCGTTACCTATAAAGATTTGATAGCTGTAAAACCATAATTTGCTGCTTATGAAACGTAAATTACTAATTGTATTTTTTTTATTTTCAATAGTTTCTTTTTCGCAAAAGGAAAGGGTTAAAATATTGAGAGCCTTAGTTGTTTCTGATTCAATTCCAGTAGAAAGAGTAACTGTTACCAATATTACTGCCGAAACAGTTGTAATTACAGACGATTTAGGACAGTTTACCATTTTTGCAAAAGAAGACGATGTTATTATGATTACTGGTGTAGCTTTTGAAACCAAACAAATTGTTGTGAAATCTTCCGATTTTGAAGAAATGATATTGAAAATTCATATTTCCGAGAAAATGAATCAATTAGATGAAGTAAAAATTGGTCCATACAAGCTTTCAGGTAATTTGGTTTATGATGCAAAAAGAATAAAGGTAAAACCTGCTTTTAAAGTTGAGTTACCACCAATTGATTGGTCCAATGTTGAAATTACAGGAGTGAAATCTAGAGTAGACAATATGTTTATGCCAACTTCAAGTAATGTCGCTTCTGTTGATTTGATTAAGGTTGGAAAAGCTATAGCAGATTTATTTGGAGGAAGTTCTAAAAAGAAAATTGAAGTTCATAAAGTAGATTTGGAGGAATTTCAGATAGAAATCAAGAAAAGATTTTCGGATGAGTTTTTTGAAAAAACTTTAAAAATTGCCAAAACAGATAAACAACTATTTATAGATTTTTGCTTCTCAGAGGAAATTAATGAAAAGCAACTTTTTGAAATTAGCAATTCACTATCATTATTAGACTTTATGATTGCAAAAAGTGAAGCATTCAGAAAAATAGAACGATAAAATCACTACTTTTGAATTATGATAAAAGCATTTAGAACTACTTTATTTTTGGTTTTATTTTTTGGTTTGTCTTCAATGGCAATTCATAAATTTTATGTATCCATATACCAAGTGAATTATGCTCCAAAAAAGAAAATGATTCAAATTACAAGTAGATTATTTATCGATGATGTAAACGATGCTTTGGAGAAAAAATTTAAAAAAAGAACCTATTTTGCTTTAGAAAACGAAACTACTGAAGATGAGGTTTTCTTAAAAAAATACTTTGCAGAAAAGTTTATAATTAAAGTAAATGGAGTTTCTAAAGCTTTAAATTATCTAAGCAAAGACATTGATGGCAATGTTGTAATATGTTATTTCAGTATAAAAGATTTGCCAAAAATTTCTTCAGTAGCGATTGAAAATAGTGCTTTAATGGAATTGAATGAGGAGCAACAAAATATTATTCAAGCCAATATCAATGGAGAAAAGCAAAGTTTGCTTCTTACTTCAGAAAACTTTAAAGGAATGTTAAAATAATTCCAATACCTTATAGTTATATCAAAAAAAGTTACTTTTATGCCTTAAATTATTTTAGGTATGAGATTCAATTATGCTATTTTAAACTTTGGTTTATTGTTGTTCACAGTAGGAAGCTTTGCTCAAGAAGCGCCAAAAGCAACTCCATCTTCCGAGAGAAACCCAGATAAATTCAAACAAATGTATGATTTATTGGCAACTCCCAATATGTATCGAACAGCATCTGGAGCACCAGGTCCAGAATATTATCAGCAACAAGCCGATTATAAAATCAATATTGAATTGGATGATAAAAATACCAAATTATATGGTCAAGAAACAATCACTTATACAAATAACGCTAAGGAATCATTAGATTATTTATGGTTACAATTGGATCAAAATCAACAATCTAGAAAATCGCTTTCGCCACTTGTAAATGGAGAAAAGACGGATCCTGCAATGGGAGTTCAAGGATTTTCAAGAAAATACTTAGAAGAAAAATTTGATGGCGGTTTCAATATTGAGTTTGTAAAAGATGCTACTGGCAAACCAATGCAATACACCATCAATCAAACGATGATGCGTATTGAATTACCAAAAGTTTTAAAGCATAAAGAAAAAATTACCTTTTCAATAAAATGGTGGTACAACATCAATAACTATTTGTTAGATGGCGGACGTTCAGGATACGAGCATTTCGATAAAGATGGAAACAACTTGTACATTTTAGCGCAGTTTTATCCAAGAATGGCGGTTTATAATGATGTAGAAGGATGGCAAAATCAACAATTTTGGGGTTCAGGAGAATTCACACTTCCTTTTGGAAATTTTGAAGTTAATATCACTGTTCCGGCAGACCACATAATGGAAGCAACAGGAACGTTATTAAATAGACAAGAAGTTTTTACTGCAGCTCAACTTGCAAGATTAGCAATTGCAGAAAAGACTTTTGACAAACCAGTTGTAGTAGTTACTCAAGAAGAAGCTGAAGCAGCAGAAAAAGGTTTCTCTGACAAGAAAAAAACATGGAAATTCAAAGCAGAAAACGTTCGTGATTTCGGAATTGCAACTTCTAGAAAGTTCATCTATGATGCAATGGCTGTCAAATTAAATTCTAAAACAGCGATGGCAGTTTCGGTTTATCCAAAAGAAGGAAATCCGCTTTGGGGTGAATATTCTACTAAAGCAGTTGCACATACTTTAAAAAGTTATTCTAATCATACTTTTGATTATCCTTATCCAAAAGCGGTTTCTGTTCACGCACAAGACCAAGGAATGGAATATCCAATGATTTGTTGGAACTGGGGAAGACCAGATGCAGATGGTAAATATTCTGATAGAGTTAAAAACGGAATGATAAGTGTAATTGTGCATGAAGTTGGACATAATTACTTTCCAATGATTGTAAATTCTGATGAGCGTCAATGGACTTGGATGGATGAAGGATTGAATTCATTTATGGAATACATGGCTTTGATGGAATGGGATCCAAACTTTCCTGCGGATAGAGGTCCAGCAAAAAATATTGTTCCTTACATGAGTGGCGATCAAAAAGGTCTTGAACCGATTATGTCAAATTCTGAAAGTATTCGTCAGTTTGGAAATAACGCTTACGGAAAACCTGCTGCTGGATTGAACATTCTTCGTGAAACAATTATGGGTAGAGAATTATTTGATTATGCTTTTAAAACATACGCTAATAGATGGAAGTTTAAGCATCCAACACCAGAAGATTTCTTTAGAACTATGGAAGATGCTTCGGCATTTGATTTAGACTGGTTTTGGAGAGGATGGTTTTATACAACCGACAATAATGATATCGGAATAAAAGATGTAAAAAAATTCTTTGTTAGTAATGAACCGACAAAAGAAGTAGAAGAGTTTATGAAGAAAAGACGTCGTAGAAATTCCAATACTGGGCCAATGGTTTATATGGTGGCAGACGGAAGTGAAGATTACAAGCCAGAAATGAACAAACCTTTTCAAATTAAAGATTTTCAAGCTCTTGATGAGTATGTGAATAAAACTTTTTCTGCTGAAGAGAAAGTAAAATTGAAAGATCCAAAGTATTTTTATCAAGTAACTTTTGATAAACCAGGTGGTTTGGTAATGCCAATTATCGTTGAATTAACTTTTGAAGATGGTACAACTGAAGTACAAAAATTCCCAGCACAGATTTGGAGAATGAATGATAAAGAAGTAAGCAGAACTTTTGCAACACAAAAAGTAATTACTAAAATTGTTCTTGATCCAAAATTAGAAACCGCAGATGTTGATACAGCAAATAATACTTGGCCAAAAGCAGAAGTAAAATCTAAATTTGACTAAGAACTTTGTAACTTTGCAAATCAATAAAAAGAAAAGAATATGTTTGGAATAGGTGGAGGCGAATTAATTTTCATCATTTTTATAGCTCTTATGCTTTTTGGAACAGACAAAATACCAGAAGCAGCAAGAACCTTTGGAAAAGTTATGGCCAATTTAAAGCACGCTACGAATGAAATTAAAACTGAAATTCAAAAGAGTGCCGATGTTGAAGAAATAAATTCCTCTTTTAAGCAAGTAACTTCTTCCTTCACAGAAGAAGTAGATAAAGTAAAAGAAAGCGTTTCGGTTACTCCACCAGATTTTACGTCCAATGCACTAACTGATGCCACTTCGGGTATCAATGAAATTAAAGAAGATTTAGAAAGTCTAACCGGACCTATAAAAAGACAAAGGTAATGCTCGAAAAAATCATTGCGATAGACAAAGATTTATTGGTTTTCTTAAATGGATTAGGCTCCGAATCGTTTGATGGATTTTGGTTGATAATTACCAAACAAGTCTATTGGACGCCTTATTTTCTTCTAGTTTTTTATTTTTTAGCAAAGAAAATTGGCTGGAAGAACTTTCTAATCGCATTGGTATTCATCGCATTATTGATTTTAGTAAGCGATCAAACCTCCAATTTATTTAAAAATCATTTTCAACGATTGCGTCCTTGTAATGACTTAGATTTGAAAAGTATAATTAGAATTGTGAAACCAAGTGATTCCTATAGTTTCTTTTCAGGTCATGCTACGAATTCAATGGCTACAACTGTTTTTGTATTTTTAATAATTAGAAGATATTACAAATATGCCTTGCTGCTATTCTTATTTCCGCTAATATTTGCATTCAGTAGAATCTATCTCGGACTACATTTTCCAACAGACATTCTAACAGGATACGCTTTTGGAGCTACTTTCGGATTTGTTTTTTATAAAATATATCAGAAGTATATTCTAAAGGATTAAAGTACTCTTGAAACAGTCAAACCATCACGAATAGGAAGTAAAACGGTTTCAACTCTAGAATCATTATTAACTAAATGATTGTATTCTAAAAGTATTTTTGTGCTCATATCTTTCGGATTCAGTTCTTCTAAAACTTTTCCACTCCAAAGTACATTATCAGATAAAATAATTCCGCCTTTATTCATCATTGGAACAATCATGTTGAAATAATTGATGTAGTTTTCTTTGTCAGCATCAATAAAAACCAAATCATATTTCTTATTTAAGGTAGGAATAATTTCTAAAGCATCACCAAGATGTGCTATGATTTGTCCTTTCCAAGGTGATAAATCAAAGTATTTTTGTTGTATAGATACTAATTCCTCTTTTACGTCTATAGTGTCTAATGTGCCTTCTTTTTGCATTCCTTCAGCTAAACATAATGCTGCATAACCAGTATACGTTCCAATTTCTAGAATGTTTTTTGGATTAATGATTTTTGACAACATGCTCAAGACTCTTCCTTGAAAATGCCCACTCAACATTCTAGGTTGTAATATTTTTTGATGTGTTTCTTTAAATAATTTCACCAACAATTCAGGCTCATTTTGTGAATGTTGCTCAACGTAATTTTCTAATTCTTCTGATATGAAATGCATGATTTTAATTTAATATGTAAGAGTCCATTAATAATTTAGCTTGTGATTGTTTTTCTTGTTTAGAGTTTAATAATATAAAATCATAAAACGTTTCGTTTTTCAACCCAAAAAGGACTGTTCTTTTTTCGTTTTCATTCGAAAGTAAATAAATTGCGTAATTTTCATCATTTGTTTCTAACAATTCGATTGAATATTTTTCATAGTTTTTCCAAAAAGCTATTTTTCTTTTGAGACTCGATAAAAATGGATCATGTTTGTGAAGCATATCTTTATTTCCTTCTTTACAAAGTTTACAAGAATGATGTTTAGCTACAATGAGATGTAAAACTTCATTTTTTTCATTAGAAATAGCAATCTTGTTTTTTGAATTTACATAAAATTCTGAATTCATAGAAAGCTCTCTCCATTTGCCTACAACTTTCAAAATAGGATTGAATCGATTGTGAACAAAGGTAATATTGTTTTCATACTTTCTGCAAGTTGTGTCTTGTTCTCCATAACCATTTGTTTTTTCTGTTGACTTGCAACTAATTAACAGTATGATTATAAGTAAAAATGAAAGTTGTTTCATATGTTCAAAATAAAATTTAAAAGTAAAGCATTCAATCTATACTAGCAAATTTCTTATTCCGTAAATTGTTTTACCTTTGCACCATGATTGAGAAAAAAGACATTCGAACTATAACTAAAGAACAACTTCGTGAATTTTTTGTTGCCAATGGCGATAAAGCTTTTCGAGGAAATCAAGTTTATGAATGGCTTTGGAGCAAAGGAGCACATTCATTTGAAGACATGACTAATGTTTCCAAAGAAACTCGTGCTATGCTGGAAGCAAATTTTGTAATTAATCATATCAAAGTCGACACTATGCAACGTAGTGAAGATGGAACAGTTAAAAATGCCGTCCGACTTCACGATGGTTTAATTGTAGAATCAGTTTTAATTCCAACAAATACTAGAACTACAGCATGTGTTTCATCGCAAGTTGGTTGCAGCTTAGATTGTAACTTTTGCGCTACTGCTCGATTAAAAAGAATGCGAAATCTAGAACCAGGTGAAATTTACGACCAAGTTCTGGCTATTGATAATGAAAGTAAAATTTATCATAACAGACCTCTTTCAAATATAGTTTTTATGGGAATGGGAGAGCCTTTGATGAATTACAATAATGTAATCAAAGCCATAGACATGATTACTTCTGATGAAGGTTTAGGAATGTCACCAAAGAGAATCACGGTTTCAACATCAGGAATTCCTAAAATGATTAAGAAAATGGCTGATGACGAAGTGAAATTCAAATTGGCAGTTTCTTTACATTCAGCAATTGATGAGGTTCGTGCGCGAATCATGCCTTTTAGTAAAAATTTTCCATTAGCTGATTTACGCGAATCTTTAGAATATTGGTACAAAAAAACCAAAAGCAAAATCACCTACGAATATGTAGTTTGGAAAGGAATAAACGACAATAAAGAAGCAGTTGACGCTTTAGTAAAATTCTGTAAGTACGTTCCTTGTAAGGTCAATCTTATCGAATACAATCCTATTGACGATGGCGAATTCCAACAAGCATCAGATGAAGCTATAAATCTTTACATCAAAGAGCTTTCTAAATATGATATTGTTGCAAAAGTAAGAAGAAGTCGCGGTAAAGATATAGATGCCGCTTGTGGTCAATTAGCCAACAAATCATAAATTTTTTATAAGCTTAACACCATATTTTGTGAAGTATTTTCAATTTAACTACCTTTGAAACCAATGAATATTACTTCACAAATAAAACAACCTATTCTGCAAGAAATGGAGCTTTTCGAGAAAAAGTTCTACGAATCGATGTCTTCTAAAGTAGCGTTGTTAAATAGAATCACCTATTATATTGTAAACAGAAAAGGAAAACAAATGCGACCAATGTTTGTTTTCTTAACTGCAAAAATGATTTCTGGTGGAAGTGTTGAAGAAAGAACCTATCGTGGTGCGTGCGTAATTGAATTGATTCACACCGCAACTTTAGTTCACGATGATGTTGTTGATGATAGTAATAGAAGAAGAGGTTTTTTCTCAATAAATGCACTTTGGAAAAACAAAATTGCAGTACTTGTTGGAGATTATTTGCTTTCAAAAGGTTTATTACTTTCAATAGATCATGGCGATTTCGATTTACTTCGAATAATATCTGTTGCGGTAAGAGAAATGAGTGAAGGCGAATTACTTCAAATTGAAAAAGCAAGACGTTTAGATATTACAGAAGATATTTATTACGAAATCATTCGTCAAAAAACAGCTACACTTATTGCAGCTTGTTGTGCACTTGGAGCTCGTTCGGTTTCGGAAGATGAAGCTCAAGTTGAAACTATGCGTAAATTTGGCGAACTTATCGGAATGGCTTTTCAAATAAAAGATGACTTATTTGATTATACCGACGAAGCCATAGGAAAACCAACAGGAATTGACATCAAAGAACAAAAAATGACTTTGCCACTGATTTATGCATTGAACAATTGTTCGGATAAAGAGAAAAGTTGGTGCATCAATTCAATTAAAAATCACAATAAAGACAAAAGGCGAGTTAAAGAAGTCATCCAATTTGTAAAAGACAAAAACGGACTTACTTACGCCGAACAAAAAATGGCACAATTCCAACAAGAAGCTCTTGCTTTAATACAAAACTTCCCAAATTCTACCTATAAAGATAGTTTGACCTTAATGGTAAACTACGTTATTGAAAGAAAAAAATAATTTTATTTCATTTGTAAAGTATTGATTTTATTGGCATTTACAATTTTACAATTATTTTTTTTCAAAAAAATTTACTTTTGATGCAACCATTTTGCAACTACATTCGTCTATGCTAATAGAAGACTTAAGTAATCAAAAAATCTAATATTCTAAGAAGTCTAATAATCTAAAATGAAAGTGATCAACTTACATCAAGAAGAAAAAGAATTAATCGAATTGGCTGTCGAGAATAATCGTCATGCACAACACAAGATTTATTCTAAATTTTCTCCAAAAATGTTAAGTGTATGTAGGCAGTATATTAAAGATTTACATCAAGCTGAAGATATAATGATTACTGCTTTTATGAAAGTCTTCACCAATTTAAAAAATTTCAAACACGAAGGAAGTTTTGAAGGTTGGATAAGAAGAATAATGATCAATGAATGTATTTCTTATATCAGAGTTCAGAAAAAAGTAAAGTTTATTGAAGACGAGAATTATTTTGAAGAAAGTTTCAATAATATAGAAAGTCAGTTCTCAGTTGAAGACATTCAATTTTTGATAGACAATTTACCTGACGGATATAAAATGGTGTTCAATCTTTATGCGATTGAAGGATATAAGCACCAAGAAATTGCAGAAATGCTCGGAATTAATGAAGGAACATCAAAATCGCAATTATCACACGCTAGAAAAATGTTGCAAAACAACATTAGCAAATTAAAAAATTATGAAAATGGCACAGAATAAATTAGAAACCCAAATAAAAGAGAAGTTAAATTCTCGAGAAATACAGCCCAGCGAAATGTCTTGGGATAGACTAGACGCCATGCTTTCTGTTGCAGAAGAAAAAAAAACAAAGCGTTTCCCATTTCTGTCATTCCAATTTATTGGAATTGCTGCAAGCATTTTGGTTTTTCTGTCTGTTGGTTTGTTTTTTATAAATCAAAAAGAAGAAGTTTCTGGAATTGACAACCAAATTGTTACTAAAGAAGTTGAAAACAATAAAGAACAAAACGATTCAGTAATCACAAAGCAAAATTTCACTAACGAGATAACAAATCAGCAAGAAGAACAAGTTGCAGTAACAATAGACAATAAACCAGAAACAATAAACAAAAAATCATCAAAGAGTTTCAATCAAAATAATCAAAAAACAGGAGTTAATCCAATCATCAACAAAGAGAAAGAAATCGAATATCAAGCTACTGAAGTCATCGCTCAGAAAGATATGCCAAGAATCATTTCTCTAGAGAAAATTGAAATGCCAAAAAAAGTCGCTATCAACGTGGATGATTTATTAGCATCAGTAGAAAAAACCTCAAAAAAAGAAGCTAACGCAAAAGTTAAAGTAAACGCCAACAGTTTGTTATCTCAAGTCGACGGAGAATTAGAACAAACATTCAGACAAAAAGTAATCAATAGAATCGGTAAAAA
>JAAFHW010000001.1 GCA_013298525.1 Flavobacteriia bacterium | reverse complement strand
AAGAACATTTGGATCAACCATTCCGCAACCTCCAATTTCTAACCAACCAGTTCCTTTTGTGATACGATAATCGGTTTCGGTTTTTAAACCCCAATAAATATCAATTTCGGCACTTGGTTCTGTAAATGGAAAGTAACTTGGTCGTAAACGAATTTTAGATTTTCCGAACATTTCTTTAGTGAAATAAAGTAATGTTTGTTTTAAATCGGCAAACGAAACGTCTTTGTCAATATACAATCCTTCTACTTGGTGAAAAATACAGTGAGAACGCGATGAAACCGCTTCGTTACGAAAAACTCTTCCCGGAGAAATCGTACGAATTGGTGGTTTGTTGTTTTCCATGTAACGCACTTGCACCGATGAAGTGTGCGTACGCAACAAAACATCAGGATTGGTTTGAATGAAAAACGTGTCTTGCATATCTCTTGCTGGGTGATATTCTGGCAAGTTTAATGCTGTAAAATTATGCCAATCGTCTTCGATTTCTGGACCTTCAGAAACGTTAAATCCGATGGTTGAGAAAATATCAATAATTTGATTTTTTACTAAAGATATCGGATGACGAGAACCAATTTGAATAGGCTCACCTGGACGAGACAAATCGCCATAAAAACCTTTCACTTCTTCTTTGCTTTCTAGCTCTTCTTGAATGGTTTTTACTTTTTCTTCAGCAACTGCTTTAAGTGTATTAATCACTTGTCCGAAGTCTTTCTTTTGGTCGTTTGGAATGTTTTTGAACTCATTAAAAAGTTCTTTCAACAATCCTTTACTTCCTAAATATTTTATACGGAATTGCTCTAACGATTCTTTATTTTTATCGTTAAATGCTTTAGCTTCTTCAATATGTTGTTTAATCTTGTCTATCATCGTTCGTTCTTTGAAGGTGCAAATTTAAGGAAAAGTTGCGAGTTGCGTGTTGCGAGTTTGAAGTTTTTTAAAATGGCACTTTTTCAATATAATTATCTATTCTAGAGAGCAAATCTTTTTCTTTTTCAGTGAATAAAATATTTTTATGGAATCTTATATATTCAAAAAGTAATTTCATTTCCGTAAAATTCCAATCAAAATCTTTGTTAAGAGTGAATTTTAAATCATTAACAAGAATGATAATTTCAAAATTAAAATTTGATTTAACAGATGTATTTCTAATTTGTACCTCAATATTGTCAATGTTTGTTTCAAAATTATATTCATTTGACCCTTTGAAATAAATGATTTTAACTAAATTAGAATCAGAAAAAAAGTCTGCAAGGTATAATTTGGTTTTTAAAATCTCTTTAAACACAAATCCTCCAAAAACTATTAAAACAATTAAAATTATTAAACCAAAATCTTCAACTTTGTTATTTATCAAGAAAAAAATACCAAATAGCGAAATGCATCCTATAAAAGTTAGAATATAATATTTTATTCTATTTTTATAAGGTGTAATCTCGTGAATTATATTAATTTCCTTTTGCACTATTAAAAAGTTAATCAATAAGTTCTTTTTCTATGAAATAATTGACAATCGCATCTTTCATTAAAATAGTTTGTTCTCCTGCTTTTAATGGTGGTAATTCTTCTTTTACTTTGTAATGAGGCCATCCGTCTTTATCGAAAAATTCGAATTCGTAGTAACCATAAGGTTCTAATAATCTACAAATGGCAATGTGCATTAGGTTTACTTTTTCGTCTTTTTTAAATAACTGTTGGAATTTTCCAAGTTCTTGAACTCCAATTAAGTATATTATTGCATCTAAGTCAAGTTGTTCTCCTTCGGCAAATTGATTGGAAAGGATTTCAACGACTTTTTCCCATCGTTCTTTTAGTTGTATATCTCGAGACATTTTTTTTATTTAGAGAAAAGAAAATAGAGAAAAGAGAATAGACTTTTCAACTACAATTTTCTATTAGTTTGCAAATATATCACATTTACCATCTTTTCTCTTTGTTCTATTTTCTATATTCTTATATCTTTACCGCTCACTTTTATTAAATTTATGGGATTTATCGATATTATTTTTGCTGTTTTGTTGGGTTTTGCAGCTTTTAAAGGTTTGCGAAACGGATTGTTTGTTGAATTGGCTTCATTGATTTCGTTTTTTGTTGGAATTTATATTGCGGTAAAATTCTCTTACGTTGTTGGAAGTTTTATTGGAGATAGCAAAACAGCAAAAGTTGCTGCATTTATAATTACTTTACTTATTGTAGTAATTGCTATTCACTTGTTAGCAAAAGTATTTTCTAAAATTGCTGATTTTGTATTTTTAGGTTGGTTGAATAAACTGGGAGGCGCATTTTTTGCCGTCTTGAAAACCACTTTATTGTTAGGCATCGTTTTGAGTTTATTCCAAAAAGTAAATATTAATGATGCTTTAGTAAGTAAAGAAACCCAAGAGAATTCAATCTTTTTCAATCCAATATTAAAAACTTCTGAATTTATGTTGCCGGTTTTAACGGATTGGTTTAAGGATTTGAAGGAAAAGGTTTAGTTAAATTTTCAATATTGTCTATATGGATAAAGCATTAGAGCTAACGCAATTAAAGTAGCACAGAAAAATAATAAAATCAACTTTTTTCTTTCTAATGTAAATTCCCATTTATCAAGATAAAAATATATAATGGAAAATAGTATTGAAATCCCTATTAAAATTGGAACAGTTAAAACGAATATTAAACTAACGCCACCTCCTTCAACAGGAACAAATTGCATCATTATTGGAGTTAAAAAACCTAAAAATAAAATTAAAAAAACTCCTTTATTGTTATTCTCCATTTGATATAATATATTTTTAATTCATAGGTTCAAATCAAAAATAAGATTCCTACGGAATGACAAACGGTGTCGATAAACTATATAAAACTGAACACTGAACACTGCCAACTTTAATTCAATTCTTTAATCGCTTCATCACTAATCCAACCTATAGTTTCATCGGTAAGTTGAACTTTTTTCCAATTGGCTATGCTTTCTAGAATATAGACTTTTGTTCCTTCGTGAAGTAAAATCGTTTCTGGGCTTGATGCTTTTGGTTCTCCTTTTACTGATGCTGTTTCAGCAAAAACTATGGCTAGTCTTTCAGTTGTTAATCGATTTTTTTCGAAAATCCCTGAGAAAACCGAAATGATAATTACAATTAAAACCAGGAACATTCCTGAAAAGTACATTCGTTTCTTGAAAGCTGTTGGAGAGAAATAATATCCGATGAAAAATGCTAAAAATATAAATGCGAACGCAACCGCAATCCAAGCCCAAGTGTCGTAGCGATAACATGAAGTAAAATCTGAAATTAATTTATCGAAACCAACTTTTGGAATGATTTTGATATCATCGATTGCCATTTTTCGGGCAAAATCTAAATTGGTTTGAATTTCCGGATCATTTGGATTTAGTTGTAATGCCTTTTCGTAATTGTAAATGGCTGGCGCAACTTTATGCAATTTATAATAACAATTTCCGAGGTTGAAATATAACTCAGCCGATTGTTGACCATTTGCCAAAACACTTTCGTAGCTAGTAATTGCTGCTTCATATTTTCCGTCGTTGTATTGGATATTTCCATCTACAAAAGGATTAGAAATATCCGTTGCAAAAACAGATGCAGAAATAAATAGAAATAAATAAAAAAACTTCTTCATGATTACTATTTAATTTGTTTTTCTAAACTCGAAATTATTTCAACAGCTTTGTCATAATCTTGATGAATTATAGTGCTTGTTGATGGCGCATATCGTGCTAATTCACAACTTTCGGTCAAGGTTATAAATTCTGTCACCGTTTCAGAATTTGCATTTCGCGAAAGCAGAATTTCAGTGATTTTATCTTTGCTCATTTCTGAAGTTTCAATATTTAATTTGGCTTTCAAGAAATTGTGCATTGCTTTTTCTAATGCAATATAAAAAGGCTCTTTATTATTGATTTGCTTTTTGGCTTCCGATAAATATTTCTTTGCCAGAGCATTTGCTTTTTTAGTTTTATTTCCAATAATATCAGCATCTTGAGTATCTTTTCGCTTTTTGTAAATTATTAGAATTGGAATTAGTAAAAATGGCAAAAACAATAATCCATAAAACAATCCTGAACCTAGGAAATCGTCTGATTCTATACTTTCTAAATCCGTTTTTTGTTTGATAAAGACGAATGATTTTGAAGGTGTTGCTACAGTTTTTGAGGTAGCATCTGCAGAATTTACATTAGAATTTACAACTCCTGGTCCATCCAAAACATTCAACATAATGTTTGGAGAAGCAATTGTTTTATAGCTTCCTGTTGAAAGATCAAAATAAGAAAATTCCAAACCTTTAATCGGAAAATTTCCTTTAGATTGCGGAATAATGGTATATCTATCGGAAATACTTCCTGTCATTCCAGATAATGGCGTGGAAACATTTTCTGAATGTTCTGGATCATACATTTCAAGTTCTGAAGGCACAACAGGCTTTGGTAAATTAAATAATTTTAAGTTTCCAACTCCTGTTACTTTAATGTCTAAGTCAAGAGATTCTCCATTTTTCAAAGTTGTTTTGGAGGGAAGAACACTAAAATTAAATTTTCCAACTGCTCCTGTAAAATTTGCAGGTTTTCCAGCTTCTGGTAGTGGTTTTACGTCTATAACTTTACTTCCTGTTGAAACTCTTTTACTATCGTCTACAAGTTGAACTTGACCAAAAAAGTTTGGTCTTCCTCTTGGAACTTGACAATCAATATCTAAAGACAATGGCTCTATAACAAGTTTTCCTGCTTTTTGTGGATAAAGTACCGTTTTTCTTAAAACTACATAGCGATAACGCTCTCCTTTAAACATTCCTTCTTCTGCAACTAGCTGTTTTACATCTATATTTTGACTCCAAAAATCTTTGTACTTTGGCTTATTCAGTTCTTGCCAGTTAGTAATATTAATATTGTAACTAAAATATAGTTTATAAACCACTGTTATAGGTTCATTTACATAAGGATTAGTTTTAGAAATATCAGCAACTAAATATAAATTATTATCTGCTCTAACGGTTGCAGGATCATTGGCATCATTTGGTTGGTTTACTGCATTAGTTACCGTAATTTTTATTGGTAATGTTTTGTATATCTGACCATTAATTTCAATTAGAGCTTGTTTGATAACCAAGTTTCCTTTTTTTAATGGCAACAATACATAAGAGTAAGTTTTTTGAAATGAACCTCTTCCATTAACCCAAGATTCACTAATAGATTGACTTGGTCCACCAACTACTCTAAAACCACTAGCTTCAAAGTTTGGCGGAACAAAATTATCACCATCTTCGTTCATTGAAAACTCAATTCGAACTCTTTCATTTAAGCCCAAAGTATTTTTGCTCACATTTGCTTCAAATTTTACTTGAGCAACTAGTGAATTAGCTAAAAATAAAACAATTAAAATTACTATTCTTCTCATCTTCTGCATTGTAATTATAAAATAACTACCAATCTTTTTCAGGTTTTTTAGGATTTGCTAATGCCTTTTGTGCATTTACTTTTTCTTGAACTTTTTTCTCTTCGTTGTTCACTGCATCAAGCAAATTATCTATTCGTTGTTTTGACGCACCAGACGGTTTAGGTTGTTGAGGTTGATTCCCTTTATCCTTATCTTTATCGTCGTTACCGTCTTTTTTATCTTTATTTTTGTCCTTGTTTTTATCGTTATCTTTTTCAGGCTCTTTCTTTTCCTCTTTTTTTTCTTTCTCTTGGTCTTTTTTATTCTCTTTAGGTTTTTCTGGTGGTGGATTGTCTTTTAGCATTTTTTTTGCCAAAGCATAATTGTATCGAGTTTCTTCATCGTTTGGATTGTTTCTCAATGCGTTTTTATAAGCTTCAACGGCACCTTGATATTCTTTTTCTTTCATCAAAACATTCCCAAGATTATGAAAGGCTTTGTGTTTTTCGGGTTTTGTCTTAGCATCTTGAATGGCTTTTGCAAATTGGTATTTTGCTTCAGAATGTTGATTTTGCTTATAAATTGATGTACCTAAATTATAAGAGGAAACTGCTTTTTTCTTGAATTTAGATTGTGAAATTCTATAATTTGCTTCAGCATCGGCATATTTTTTTTCTGCAAATTCTTCGTTTCCTTTAGGCAAAAACTTATCTTTCTCTTGTGCTTTTGTTGCAAAAGAGATTAGAACTAAAAGTAATGTGATAATTTTTTTCATTGTGTTTTTGCAAAGAATTTGTGAAATTCTATTTTTTCTCTTCATTAAATAAATTCATTTTTCTAACCCATTTGGTTCTTCTTTCCAACAAAAATGTGTCTAAAAACAATAAGAAAAATCCGAAACCTAAAAACCACTGAAACTGTGATTTTAAATCGGCCATTTGTGTAGCGCCAAATTCCGTTTTTTCAGTGTTATCAATCACTTTTTTCACGTAATCAACTACAACTTTGGTTGAATTTCCATCAACATATCCTCCTTTTGAACTGTTAGCTATTTTCGAAAGAATTTCTGCATTTCTTTTAGTGATAACAACTTGATCGTCTTTGTCACGTTGGAAACTCTCAACAACTCCATTTCTTTTTAATGGAATTGGACCTCCTTTTTCTGTTCCTACTCCAATAGTTATAATTTTTATTCCATTCTTCTGAGCGTCTTCTGCGGCTGTTTCTGCATTATCTGTGTGGTCTTCTCCATCAGAAATTAGTATCAACAACTTATTTGTTTTGTCTTTTTTGTCAAAAAACTTAATATTGGCTAAGTCAATAGCTTGGTCTATAGATGTTCCTTGAGAAGAAATCATTGCCGGATTCATACTTTGAAGAAACATTTTTGCCACAGCATAATCTGAAGTCATTGGTAAAACCGGAAAAGCACTTCCTGAATAGGCAATAATTCCAATTCTATCACTTCCTAATTGATTGATTAATTGTGAAACCAATTGTTTACTTTTCTCTAATCTATTAGGTGCAACATCTTCTGCAAGCATACTTTTAGAAACGTCAACTGCAAAAACAATATCGATTCCTTGACGTTTTACTTTTTCAACTTTGGTTCCCATTTTAGGATTAACCAATCCGATAATAATAAACGTAAGTCCTAATAAAAACAAAACCATTTTCAAAATCGGCTTAAAAGTAGATTTCTCAGGACTCAATTTTTGAATCAAATCTAAATCTCCAAATTCTTTCTGCTTTTTTCTTTTCCAAAATTGAACATAGAGAAAAAGCACCACCAATATTGGGATGATGAATAATAAATATAAATAACCTTTTTCTTCTAATTCGTACATTAAATATTAGATTTTTGATATTAGATATTAGATTTGCTCTCTAATTCTAAACCTTATTTGTTCTGACTTTTATATAAAACTTTTAAAAATTGTATTTCTTAATGCGATTTCTATCAATAATAATATTCCTGCGATAATAACGAATAATCTGTATTTTTCGTCGTAATCATAATATTTCAATTCTTCAATTTCTGTTGTTTCTAGTTTATTGATTTCGTTGTATATACTTTCTAACTTACTATTGTTATTTGCTCTGAAATATTTTCCGCCTGTGTTTTTAGCAATCGTTTTCATTAACTGCTCGTCTATTTCTACAGGCATCATTTTGTATAAAAAATCCTTTCCGTTTGGTGCGAAAGCATAAGGAAACATTGCATTACCATTAGTTCCTAATCCGATTGTATACACTTTTATTCCGTATTCTTTAGCAATTTCTGAAGCCGTTTCTGGTTCTATAAATCCTGAATTGTTTACACCATCAGTTAAAAGAATAATGATTTTGCTTTTGGCTTTACTCTCTTTCAATCGATTTACTGCTGTGGTCAATCCCATTCCGATTCCCGTTCCATCTTGAAGAACGTTGTCAAATTTAATGTCTGAAATAGCTTGTTTTACGATAGCTTTATCGCTTGTAACTGGAGTTTTTGTATAAGCTTCGCCAGCATAAACCACAACACCAATTCTATCATTTGGTCGAGCGTCAACGAAATTAGTTGCAACTTCTTTCAAAGCTTCCATTCTGTTGGGTTTCAAATCTTTTGCCAACATACTACTAGAAAGGTCAATTGCCATGACAATATCGATTCCTTTAGTAGTTTTGGTTTGATTACTAATATCAACTGTTCGTGGTCGAGCTAAAGCGATGATTAAAAAACATAAAGACAAAATTCTTAACCCTGACAAATGCGGTTTTAACCTTGCTAAAATTGATTTAGAACCTTTAAATCCTTTAACGGAACTTATTTTTAGAGTAGCTGTTTGTTCTTTGTTTTTCCACCAAAGCCAAGCTAGTGCTATAGGAATTAGCAAAAACAACCAAAAAAATTCAGGATTTAAAAAACTTATTTTTTCCATTGTTATTGTGCTTGTTTTAATTCGGCAGAATTAATAATTCTCTTTCCAATTTTTTCGCCATATTCATCACCTTCTCTATGAGCTACTGTTATTTGTTGCAAACCACCATCTTGTTTAAACAATAAAATCTCATAATACATTTTCTCACTTTCATCCTCTTCTTTATCAAAAACAGTCATTGTTCCATAAGCTTTTACACCTGTTACACCTTTTCCTGTATTGAATTCTTCTTGTTTGAAAAGCATATTTTGTGCTCCAAGTTTTTCCCAATTTTTAGTTATTCCGTCTAAAACCGTTTCAAATTTAATATCGGTTGTATCTTTGAATTTAATAGTAGAAACGCCAATAAATAGCTTCTGATTTAATGCACCATATTCAAATAATTGCATTTCTTTTAGTATGGCATACGATTCTCTTGGAAGTGATTTTTTAGCGTCAATTCTTTTTAAAACCTTAGGAGTTTCTAGAATTACTCCAGGATTTCCATACTCACTTAAAACCCATTCGCCTTCTACTATTTCTTTGGTCTCGTTACCTAAAACAAAATCTTTAACAAAGTCAAATCCTTTTATTGCAGACGTTATTCCAATTGTTAATGCAAGAACTAAAACTGTTATAAAGACCGCGTTTTTGAGGCGTTTCATTTTTTGTTGAGATGCTTTTTTGGCTAATGCCTTTTGTTTTTGCTCTTCATTCCACTCCTCTAATTCATCTTTTTCTTCAACTAGTTCTGGAATGGCTTTGTGAATAGTTACAATTGTGCTTGTAATTCGTTTTTTATCTTCTTCAATTTCAAAATCGAGTGGTTTTACTTTAGCAAATTTTACTAAATCGGCTTGTTGTAATACTTTTTCTAAATTTTCAAGTATTTCTTTAGAAAGTTTTAATTTTTTGCTTTTGGCAACATTTCTTAAACTCACAATTAACTCTGAAGTCGTGCTTTCCATTGCTGGAATATGAATTTCTTCTTCGATGTAAGTTCTAGCAATATCTGTTAATTCGGAATAATACGATTTTATTTCACCACGTTGAATAAGTTCTTTTCTTTCTAATTGTTGTAATAATGATGTTGCTTTTTCAATTGGAGTTTTATAAACGATTTCTTCTACTTTTTCTGGTTTTTTATAATACTTTTTGAATAACCAAAAAGCTAAAAATCCTAATCCAACTAAAAGTAAAAATCCTAAAAGATATTTCCACCAATCGCTTGAGCTTTCAACAGGAATTACATCTTTAATTTCATACATTTTCTGTTTTAAGGTATCAACTTTTACATCGGCAACCTCAACTTTTAAACTGTCTGAAAAAGAAGGTTTTCCGTTAATTAAAATTTGAATTCTTGGAATAGTATATTTTCCTGAATCAAACTGAGTCAATCCGTATTTTTTGATTAATTCGTATTTGTCATTCGATTTAATCGTGTCAATTTTATAGGATTCAATAACTTCTAAAGCTCCAAAATTCTTAGCTTTTGGAAAAACAACTTTATCTGTTTTATTCACCGATGCTTTTAAAGTCAACTTGAATTCGGCTCCGATTTTTTTCTTAGTAGAATCAATAGAAGTCGTGACTTTTTGCGCAAAAAGTGACGTTGTAAGTAGAAAAAATAATATATATAATTTGAATTTCATTTATCCTCTGGATTTAAAATAACCCAATAATTTTTTAACATAACTTTCGTCAACACGAGTATTTACGGTTCCTGAACCGCATTTCGAAAAAATATCTTTAAAATAACCAACTTTCTGTTGGTAGTTTTTTTCGTAATTCAATCGAACATTTTTAGAACTCGTATCAACAACCATAATTTCGCCCGATTCGGCATCTTCCATTTCAACTATACCAATGTTTGGCATTGTTTCTTCGCGAACATCATAAACTCGAATTCCAGTAATATCGTGTTTTTTTCCAGCTATTTTTAATGTTTTTTCATAATCATCTTCTACCATAAAATCAGAAATCAAAAATACAATGGCTTTCTTCTTTTGGGTTGATGATAGAAATTTCAAGGCTTGAGATAAATCGGTTTTTCTGCTTTTTGGTTGGAATTCGATTAACTCGCGAATGATTCGAAGTACGTGTAATTTTCCTTTTTTAGGTGGAATATATAATTCGATTTCATCAGAAAACAAAATCAAACCAATTTTGTCGTTATTCTGAGTTGCTGAAAAAGCCATCGTCGCGGCAATTTCAGTTACGATTTCGCTTTTCAACTGATTTTTAGTTCCAAAACTTTCTGAACCCGAAATATCGACCATTAACATCATTGTTAATTCGCGTTCTTCTTCAAAAACCTTTACATGTGCCTCGTTGTAACGCGCGGTGACATTCCAATCGATAGCACGCACATCATCACCAAACTGATAAGGTCGCACTTCAGAAAATGTCATTCCGCGTCCTTTAAACGACGTATGATATTCACCCGAAAAGATGTGATCACTCAATCTTCGGGTTTTGATTTCTATTTTACGAACTTTTTTTAGTAGGTCTTTCGTCTCCATTTTTTAGTGTTCAGTATTCAGTGTTCAGTATTCAGTTTGCTAACTGACCACTGAGCACTGCCAACTAAATTTAAGGTACTTCAATTTCGTTTACGATTTTGTTGATGATGTCAACTGAAGTTACGTTTTCTGCTTCGGCTTCGTAGGTGATTCCAATTCTATGACGCAATACATCATGTACAACTGCACGAACGTCTTCTGGAATTACATAACCACGGCGTTTGATAAATGCGTAACATTTAGCCGCTGTTGCCAAATTAATACTTCCACGAGGAGAAGAACCGAAACTGATTAATGGTTTAAGAGATTCTAATTTATATTTTTCTGGGAAACGTGTTGCGAAAATGATATCAAGAATATATTTTTCGATTTTCTCATCCGTATAAACTTCGCGAACCGCTTCTTGAGCACGCAAAATTTGTTCTACCGAAACAACAGCGTTTACTTTTTCATAAGCACCTTTTAGATTTTGACGAATAACCATTCGTTCTTCATCCATTTTTGGATAATCGATAACCGTTTTAAGCATAAAACGATCGACTTGTGCTTCTGGTAATGGATACGTTCCTTCTTGCTCAATTGGGTTTTGAGTAGCAAGTACTAAAAATGGTTTTTCTAGTTTGAAAGTAGTATCACCAATAGTAACTTGTTTTTCTTGCATTGCTTCAAGCAAAGCTGATTGTACCTTTGCTGGCGCACGATTAATCTCATCTGCAAGAACGAAATTTGCAAAAATTGGTCCTTTTTTTATTGAAAACTCATTGGCTTTAATGTTGTAAATCATAGTTCCTACAACATCGGCTGGAAGCAAATCTGGCGTAAACTGAATACGACTAAAACTACCTTGAACCGCTTGAGATAAGGTGTTAATTGCCAAGGTTTTTGCCAATCCTGGAACACCTTCAAGAAGAATATGTCCTTGACCTAAAAGTCCAATCAACAATCGCTCTACCATGTGCTTTTGTCCCACAATGACTTTGTTCATTTCCATGGTCAATAAGTCAATAAAAGCACTTTCTCTTTCTATCTTTTCATTGATGGCTCTAATATCTAAAGCAGCAACATTTTCTTCCATAAATTCTATTTTTTTCGAGGCACAATTAACTATAAAATTTTAACATTTCAAAATTGAAGATTTTAACACGAATAGAATGTTAACAATGCGTTAAAACTTGTTTCTAATTCTGGTTTTTAAGGATGATTTATGATTTTGTTTTAGTAATTTTAGAGTTTTAATTTCAATTATGAGAAAAACAACATTATCACCTGTAATTGCAGGAACGATGAATTGGGGTGTTTGGGATAAAAAACTCAACACACAAGAAATGATACATTTGATAAACATTTGTATCGAAAATAAAATTACCACTTTTGATCATGCTGATATTTATGGTGGTTACACTACAGAAGAGCAATTTGGAAAAGCATTTGGCGAAAGCAAAATTTCAAGAGAAAAATTGCAATTAATTTCTAAATGTGGTATTCAACTTGAAGGAAGTAGAACTAATAAAATCAAACACTACGATTACTCGAAAGAATACATCATTTGGAGTGTAGAAAATTCGTTGAAAAATCTTCAAACAGATTATTTAGATGTTTTGCTTTTGCATCGCCCAAGTCCGTTGATGATTGCTGATGAAATTGCTGAAGCGGTTGAAAAACTTAAATCGGATGGGAAAATTATCGATTTTGGATTATCTAATTTTACTACTTCTCAAACCGAGCTAATTAGATCCCAAATCAAGTTCGGGACAGGAACGGAAGTAAGTTACAATCAAATTCAATTTTCGGCAACACATTATGAAGCCATGTTGGATGGAAGTTTAGATTATATGCAAACGCACGATATTAGACCAATGAGTTGGAATCCGTTAGGAACGGTTTTTAGAGAAGATATTGAGCAAACAAGACGATTAAAAAAACTTTTGGTGCAATTGGTTGAAAAATATGGTGTTGGTTCGGATACTATTTTGCTTTCTTGGATTTTAAAACATCCTTCCAAAGTTATTCCTGTTGCTGGAACTGTAAATATTGCTCGAATTCAAGCATTAATGAAAGCCGTGGAATTGCCTTTAGACAACCTAGATTGGTTCGCCATTTGGACAGAAAGCATGGGGAATAAAGTGCCTTAAATTTAGTTGGCAGTGTTCAGTATTCAGTTGGCAGTCACTGAATACTGAACACCGAATACTGATCACTAAAATATGATAAACAAACGCCTACTTATCAAGAACTTACTGGCTCACAATGATGAGTGTAGTTTTTATGATAAAAAACGGCAGTTGAATTTGCACACCAAAGAAGGAAAAGCTAAGTTTTTGAAACATATTTGTGCTTTATCTAATTCTAATCCTTCTAATAATTCTTATATCGTTGTTGGTGTTGAAGATGAGAATAATGAAATAACCGGCGACGATTTTTTTGACGACAGTCGCATTCAGAATTTGGTAAATGCTTTTTTGGAAAATCCACCTAAAATTCAGTATGAAAATGTTCCTTTTCCAAATTTGCCAAGAGATAAAGTCGTTGGATTGGTTACGATAAAACCCAAATCTAAAACTTCCTATTTTAAGAAAAATATTCATACCATTTTGGCTAATGCTACTTTTGTGAGAAGAGGAAGCAATACCATACCTACGGATGAAAAAATACCCTATTCTAAACTCAATATTGAAACAGTTTTAAGCATTGAAAACAGCTCTAGAAATAGCATTTCTAATACGCTTGATGGCGTAATTGATTTTGTGAATAATCGTCACAAGGATATGCCTTCTAAGTACAAGGTTTTTAAGGAATTATTTGTGATTTGTTGGGCAGGTATTCCGAAAAAAAATAGAGATAAAACTTTTTTTACGCGAGTTGATATCGAATTGGTAAACGAGCAAATTAAGTTGTTTTATTCGGCTCAAGATGATGTGACAATTGATTATGACGAAAATACATTTACGATAACCGAATATGTGCCTTTGGGATTGAATGACAAAACAAGTTATTATCCTTTGGAACAACAAAAATTATCTTTTTTTGACAATGGCTATTATAAAATTGAAACCGAAATGCTTTTTGAAGCACCACAATACAATCGAAAAGTTTTGTTTCATATTTATAATTCTAATTTATCTTTGTTGAATAAATTGCAAAAAGGAATCGAATTATCTGATAGAGAACATAAAGATTTGATTAATTTGCCATCCACTCTAATGATTTGTTACCTCAACGGATTTGAAGATGCCAAACAGAAATTAATTGAAGCAAAACCTTTATTGAAATTGCATCCGTTTACAACTGTTTATGTAAATTTTAAGGAAGTTATGCGAGTTTTGAGGAAAGTGAAATATAATAAACAAAATGAATAGAACATTAGTAATTGGAGATATACATGGCGGTTTACGAGCGTTGCATCAAATAATGGAGCGTGCTAATGTTACCATAAACGATACTTTAATTTTTCTTGGTGATTATGTTGATGGCTGGAGTCAATCGCCTCAGGTTATAGATTATTTGATTGATTTAGGTCAAAAACAAAAATGCATCTTCATCAGAGGAAATCACGACGAACTCCTTTTAGATTGGCTTGAAAAAAGTACCGATAACAGAGAATGGTATAAACATGGTGGAGAAGCTACTGTTATTGCCTATGCAACAATTTCTGAAGCAACAAAGTTGAAACATGTTGCATTTTTAAAGTCATTGGAAAACTATTATTTAGATGATAAAAACAGGTTGTTTATTCATGCTGGTTTTACCAATATGAATGGCATTGCTTATGAATATTTTCCGAAATTATTTTATTGGGATAGAACATTGTGGGAAACTGCGTTATCGTTGAATGAAAACTTAGAAAAAACAAGTTGGTTTTATCCAAGAAGATTGACTTTATATGATGAAATTTATATTGGTCATACTCCTGTAACAAGAATTGGTGAAACTATTCCAATCAAAAAAGCTTGCATTTGGAATGTAGATACTGGAGCTGCATTTAAAGGACCTTTGACAATTATGGATGTAGATTCTAAAGAATTTTGGCAAAGCGAACCTTTAAACCATTTGTATCACACTGAAAAAGGACGTAATTAAATTAATAAACTATTATATTTGCACTCTAAAATATTTATAAATCATGAAAAGAGTTATTACATTATTACTTGTGTTAACTGCAAGTTTTGCAAATTCGCAAGCGTTTAAAGGAAAAGGAGATAAAAAATTTCAAGTTGGAGCGACGATGCAAGAATATGGAACTGGAATTGCTGCGACTATTGATTTTGGAGCAGGAGAAAATATTTCTTATGGATTTACAACTTCTTATTTATTGAATACTACAACCAAAGCAGGAACACCTAAATTTGATGATAAATTTGATGCTAAAGCACGTTTCAATGCTAATATTGGAAATGTTTTGAATATTAGTGACAAGTTAGATGTTTACCCAGGTTTAGATTTAGGTTTAAGGAATTTTGGTGCTCATCTTGGTGCAAGATATTTCTTTACAGAAGGTTTTGGAATTTACACAGAAGCTGGAATTCCTTTGGCGAAATATGATTCAAACACTATTGGATATGAGAGATTCAATAATCAGTTTGTGTTTCAAATTGGTGCTTCATTCAACTTATAATCTTATAAAATGAGTGTAGTTACCGAAAAAAGATTAAAAGACAGAAGTGGTTCTTTGTGTGAAATTAGTGGAAGTGATGAAAATTTGGTAGTCTATTTAGTAGAACCAAAAACTGAAGCTACTCCAGAAAATTGTATTTTAATTACAAAATCATTGAGAGATCAAATTCAAAATCCTGAAACCATGAACCCAAACGATTGGCGTGGTTTAAGCGATAGTATGTGGAATGAAAATCTACCCGTACAGATTGTTTCATGGAGAATGCATGCGCGTTTAAAAAACATGGATATGTTAGAAATGATGTATCTTGATGAAGATGCTCTTGAATGGGCAAAAGCAACTGGTGAAGCCGATGATGATGAAGGAAAAATTATTCACAAAGATTCTAACGGAAATGTTTTATTGGATGGTGATTCAGTAGTTTTAATAAAAGATTTAGATGTAAAAGGCGCAACTTTCACTGCAAAACGTGGTGCTGCTGTTCACAATATAAAATTAGTTTGGGACGATGCTAACCTTATTGAAGGTCGTGTTGAAAACCAAAGTATTTTCATTTTAACGCAATACGTTAAGAAGACAAAATAGTTTAGACACGAATTGCACGAATTTTCACGAATTCAAAATAGGTTGAAATTATACGAATAAAAAAAGTCCCGATAATCTCGGGACTTTTTTTGTCTATATTCTATTATCTTTTTTCTATGCTCTAAAGATTACAAATCAAATTTAATTCCTTGAGCCAATGGCAATTGATCCGAATAATTGATTGTATTTGTTTGTCTTCTCATGTATACTTTCCAAGAATCAGAACCAGATTCTCTTCCACCACCAGTTTCTTTTTCGCCACCAAAAGCTCCACCAATTTCAGCTCCAGAAGTTCCAATATTTACATTGGCAATTCCACAATCTGAACCTGCAAAAGACAAGAATTTTTCAGCTTCTTTCATTTCGTTAGTCATAATTGCAGACGATAATCCTTGAGCAACACCATTTTGTTTTGCAATTGCATTTTCAACTTCACCACTATATTTCATTAAATATAAAATTGGTGCAAAAGTTTCATGTTGCACAATTTCAAAAGAATTTTCAGCTTCGATAATTGCAGGTTTTACATAACAACCCGATTCGTAACCTTCACCAGATAAAACTCCACCTTCAACTAATACTTTTCCACCTTCAGCTTTTGCTTTTTCAATAGCCGCTAAATAAGTATTTACAGCATCAGTATCAATTAGTGGACCAATATGGTTTTTTTGATCCAATGGATTTCCAATAGTCAATTGACCATAAGCACCAACAATAGCGTCTCTAACTTTATCATAAACCGATTCGTGAATGATTAATCTTCTTGTAGAAGTACAACGTTGACCAGCTGTTCCTACAGCACCAAAAACAGCACCTGGAACAACCACTTTTAAATCGGCTGTTGGAGTAATAATAATAGCATTGTTTCCACCTAATTCTAATAAAGATTTTCCGAAACGTTGTGCTACAGTTGCACCAACAATTCTTCCCATTCTTGTTGAACCTGTTGCAGAAATTAAAGGAATTCTAGCATCAGTAGTCATCATTTCACCTACTTTATAATCACCGTTGATGATACAAGAAATACCCTCTGGTAAATTATTTGCTTTTAAAACTTCTGCAATAATATTTTGACATGCAATAGAGCATAAAGGTGCTTTTTCAGAAGCTTTCCAAACACAAACATCACCACAAATCCAAGCTAATGCTGTATTCCAAGACCAAACAGCTACCGGAAAGTTAAAAGCAGAGATAATTCCAACAACTCCAATTGGATGCCATTGTTCTCTCATAACGTGACCTGGGCGTTCTGATGGTATAGTTTGTCCGTTTAATTGACGTGATAAACCAACTGCAAAATCGCAGATGTCAATCATTTCTTGAACTTCACCATATCCTTCTTGCAACGATTTCCCCATTTCATAAGAAACTAATTTCCCTAAAGGTTCTTTTAATTCTCTTAATTTGTTTCCAAATTGACGAACAATTTCTCCACGCTGAGGAGCTGGCATTGCTCTAAAAGTAAGGAAAGCAGCTGTTGCAGTTTGCATTACTTTTTCATAATCCGCAGCGGTTGTAGTTTTTACTTTTCCTATTAATTGACCATCTACTGGTGAATAACTTTCGATGATATCACCATTTGAAAAATGATTATTTCCTGTAGAAGTTCCTTCATTAATGGCTTTTACACCAAGAATTTCTAATGCTTCGGTCATGCCGAATTGTTGAGCAATTGTTGACATTATGTGTTTTTTTTGAATGTTTTTTAAATTTTATACAAAAATAGTGGTTTTTTTTGAATATTAGGCAGTTTATATCTTTTGGCAAAAACACTAAAACCTTATTTTTTATCTACAAATCTTTCGTCGGATTCCATAGTTGTCCCACACTTTTCACAAGTTCGAAGGTGTTCTGAATTGTAAAAATGTTTAAAATGAGATAAAAAATCAGTTTCTATGTTATGAAGTTCAAAATAGACTTCATATAATTTATGATTGCAATTTTCGCAAAACCAAAGCAAACCATCTGGAATATCTTTACCTTCTCTTTTTCGTTCAACAACTAAACCTATTGAACCTTCTGTTCTTGATGGAGAATGAGGTACTTTAGCTGGAAGCAGAAACATATCACCAGCTGCAAGTTTCATGGCTTTCTTTTTGCCATTATCTTGAACATAAACCGTTATTTCTCCTTCTAACTGATAAAATAATTCTTCGGTTTCATTATAATGAAAATCTTTGCGCGCATTTGGGCCACCAACTATCATTACAATATAATCACCAGAATCTATATACAGATTTTTATTTCCAACTGGTGGTTTTAGAAGGTGTCTGTTTTCTTCAATCCATTTATTGAGATTGAAAGGTTTTTGAATTGACATAATACTATAATGTTTTTACGAAATTACAAAAAATAAAAAAGGTTAGCATTAAACTAACCTTCTAATATCTTTATTTTATTTCAATTTCTAACGGATTAAATATCTGAGGGATTTTTTTGGGATCTTTTTCATAAACTGAGATAGTCCCTTTAACTGTAATTTCTTTTCCAACAGATTGAGAAAGATCTAATTGATGTTCTTCAAGGTATTTGTTAGAGATAACAACTGTAAATACATTGTCTGGATAAGGTTTATCAATATTTATATAATTAGTTGATTTTCCTTCAGATGCCAACTTGAAAGAAGCAACTTTACCTTTCAAAATAACTTCTTTCCCAATATATTCTTTTGCTTGAGATGTTGTTATAGTTTCTTGAGCAAATGATGTTGTAACAAGAATTAAAAATGTGATAACAAATAACTTTTTCATAATACTAATTTAAAAAGGTTAGCATAAACTAACCTTAGATTTTTTTAATTCAATTGTTTAATCAAATAGATGTAAACTGGAAAGTGATCGCTAAATCCGGGTTCACTTTGAGAATTTCTAAGTGGATATCCTTTATATTGTCCAGTGGTCTGAATTAGAAATGGCTTGTTATAAATTCCTGCCTTCCAATATCTAAATGATGTATAATCATTTCTAGTTAATGGTTCTGAAATCATAATTTGATCGAAAATATCACCAGAATCTCTGTAAAATAATGTTGCATTACCATCTTTTGCCATTTGTTCAAATGGATTGTAAATATCTCCTGATGTTTTTAATTCAGATTTTTTAAGTTTAGCTCCAATACCAACTTTAACACTTTTGTTATAAGAGCCATCATTTAAATCACCCATAGTAATAATTTTAGCATCTGGATTAATCTTAATTAACGAATCAATTATTTTTCTATTAAGTGCTCCGGCTGCCTCACGAAATGGTGAACTTTTTTTCTCACCTCCAGAACGAGAAGGCCAGTGATTAACAATAATATTTACTTCTTCACCATCTAAAAAGCCAGTAACCAAAAGTTGATCACGAGTGTAAACTCTTTCAGAAGTATTATCAACCTCTACATTATCATCTGTTGCTTCTCCTTTGTCTTTCTTGTCTTCTTTACCTTGTTGATTTTTATAAATCAATAATGGAATGTTAACATAGCTTGTTGGCTTAAAATGTTTTTTTTGATATAGCAAAGCCACATCAATTCCTCTTTTGTCAGGAGAATCAAAGTGAACAATTCCATAATCTCTGTTAATTAATTTTGGTTGTTTCACTAAGTCTTCCAAAACCCTTCTATTTTCAATTTCACAACCACCAATAAATGTTGGAGAATTTGTTGGGTTTTCACCGGTACCTATTTCAGAAAGTACTCTAGCAAGATTGTCTAATTTCTTTTTGTATTTTCTTCCTGTCCAATTCATTGCTCCATCTGGCAACCACTCTTCATCATTATTAGAACCATTAATTGTATCAAACAAGTTTTCAAAATTGTAAAACGCAACGGTATGAATAATATACTTTTTTGACTGGGCATTTACCGCTATTGTTGCGAATAAAACAAAGAAAACGGCAATTAAGTTTTTAATTTTCATTTTAACTATATTAATTAATTATGAAGTTTAACACAAACTTCACGCCAAAAGTAAATAATATTATTAAAAGATGTACATTTGTAGGCTGTTAAGTTTGTATTAAGACTTAACGAAAAGAAAATTAATTTAATTCAATTTATGAAAAAACTTGTCATTAGTATTTTGTTTGTGATGCAAGTGTGTTTTGCTTTTGCACAAACAGGTACTGGATTTTCCGGAAAAGTTGTTGACTCAAAAACACAAAAACCATTACAAAATGTTGTTGCCTCTATTCAGAACAGTAATTTAACTGAAATTACAGATGCTGAAGGAAAATTTGTTTTTAAATCAGTACCAGCTGGTTCACAATTATTGGTAGTTAAAAGTGATGGTTATAAAGACCAACTATTATCTATCGATGTAGAACAAGGAAAAATTTTAGATTTAGGTGTTGTTGTTTTGGAAGAAGATGTTACCGAAGAACAACAATTAAGTTTAGTTACCATCACAGATAACGATTTGGGTGATGATAACAGTGGTTCAGAGAGTACTTCTGGACTTTTACAAGCATCGAGAGATGTTTTTCAACAAGCTGCAGCCTTTAATTGGGGTCAAGCAAGATTTAGAATTCGTGGTTTAGATAATGAATATGGTACTACGATGATAAATGGTATTTCAATGAATAAAATTTATGATGGTAGACCACAATGGGGTAACTGGGGTGGATTAAATGATGCTACACGTAATCAGGAATTCACAATGGGTTCTGCACCTTCAGACTATACATTTGGTGGAATTTTAGGAACTCAAGAAATCAATACAAGAGCGTCTATATACAGAAAAGGTTCTAGAATTTCTTTTTCTGGAACTAATACCAACTACAATTGGAGAACTATGGGAACTCATGTTTCTGGAATGAATTCTAAAGGTTGGGCATTCGTGGTTTCTGCATCTAGAAGATGGGCTCAAGAAGCCTATTTTGAAGGAACAGATTATGGTGCAAATTCACTATTTGCAAGTGTTGAGAAAAAAATAAACGACAAGCATTCGTTGAATTTTACTTCTATATATGCTCAAAACTATAGAGGTAAAAATTCGCCAAATACTCAAGAAGTTACTGATATTGCTGGAATTAAATACAACTCTTATTGGGGTTACCAAGATGGAGAACAAAGAAATTCAAGAATTAGAAGACTTGAAGAACCAATTAACATGTTAAGTCATTATTGGAAAGTGAGTTCAAAAACTAATTTGAACACAAATATTGCTTATCAAACAGGTTCAATTGGAAACAGTCGTTTAGACTATCAAGGTCAAGATAATCCAGATCCTACTTACTACAGAAGTATGCCGAGTTATTATACAAGTCAGTTTGATGATAATGGAGCTTATATTGGAAACAGTGCTTTAAATCAATTAGAAGCATCACAAGCTAAATTCCTTACTAACAGACAACTTAATTGGAATGAGCTTTATGACATCAACAGAAATAGTATTTCTGGAAATAGTTACTACATTCTTTATGAAGATAGAACTGACGACAAACAATTTACTGCAAATTCAGTATTATCATCTCAATTAGCTGATAATATTCTAGTAAACGCTAGTGTTAATTTCAAAAAATTAACTTCTAACAATTTCCAATATTTAGTAGACTTGTTAGGTGGTAATTACTTCAATGATTTTGATACTTTTGGATCAAATCCTTCTCAACAACAAACAGATTTAAACAATCCAAACAGAACCGTTGTAGTAGGAGATAAATTTGGATATAACTATAAATTATTAGCAACTACTTTAGATGCTTTTACTCAATTTAAATTTACTTACAAAAAAGTTGATTTTTATGTAGCTCAAAACTATTCTCGTTCAGAATACCAAAGAGATGGTTTATACAAAAATGGATATTATCCAACTAATTCTTATGGGAAAAGTAAAAAAGTTGAATTTGACAACTTTGGTTTCAAAGGTGGTTTAACATATAAAATTACTGGAAGACAATTCCTTGATTTTAATGGTTATTACGCAACTAAAGCGCCTAACATGAGGAATACTTTCCCAAATGCTAGAATCAACAACAATGTGTTTCCAGAATTAAAAAGTGAAACTATTGCAAGTGCTGATGCAAGTTACATCATAAGAACTCCAAACTTAAAAGCTAGAATTACAGGGTTTTACTCTTATATAACTGGAGCAACTGAAACATCATTCTTCTTTGCAGATGCAATTGACGATGGTGATACTGGTAATGGTGAAAGCTCATTTGTTGCTGAAACAATTAATGGTTTAAACAAAAAAAATATTGGTGCTGAATTTGGTTTAGAATATCAAATTACAAAAACTCTTAAAGCTACTTTAGCTGGTTCTTATGGGGAATATACTTATGATAGTAACCCAACTGTTCAGTTAAATATTGATAGTCAAGCTAGTGAAACTAATACTTTTCCTATAAAAGATTATGGTGTAGCTAAATTGAAAAATTACAGACAACCAGGTATGCCGCAAACTGCAGCTTCATTTGGTTTAGAATATAGAGATCCTAAGTTTTGGTGGATTGGTGCTAATGCAAATTACTTAGGAAGTAGTTATATTGATGTAGCTCCAATTTTAAGAACTGATGCTTTTTTAGTTGATCAAACTTTTGGAAACGGATCTACTCCTTTCTTTGAAGCAACTCAAGAGAGAGTTGATCAATTATTAAAACAAGAAAAATTCGATCCATTTACATTAATTAATTTAACTGGTGGAAAATCTTGGAAAGTAGGTAATCAAACTTTTGGTTTCTTTGCAAGTATCAATAATGTTTTTGACGTTACCTACAAAACTGGTGGTTTTGAACAAGCAAGAAATTCAAGCTTTAGACAATTAAATCAGGATTCTGGACACATTGATGCATCAACAAATCAATATGTTTCTCATACTCCTTCTTTTGGACCTAAATATTTTTATGGATTTGGAAGAACTTATTTTGTTAACTTATACATTAACTTTTAATTAAAAAGCATGAAAAAGACATTTATTTATTCGCTTTTAGTTATTGCAGGTTTTACGTCTTTTACAAGTTGTACAAGTGAAAGTGACGTAGAATATCCTAAAGCTAAAACAACATTGTTTGTTGAAAATTTCACAGACAATACTGATGGTCAAGTTCTAAATTCTACTGGTTGGGCAAATTATGCTCAAGCAGGAACTAAGAAATTTACGGAAGAGGTATACTCTGGTAATGGATATGCTGAATTTACATCATTTGGTTCTAGTCAAGCTTCAAATATCGCTTGGCTTATTTCTCCAGCATTTGATATGAGTAAACAAGATGGTGAAAAATTGGTTTTCCAAGCTGCCCATGCATTTTTAACCTCTGCTGATAACACTTTAGAATTGATGGTTTCAACTGATTATGATGGAAACATCGCTAATTTTAATCAATCTAGTTGGTTAAGTTTGCCTGTAACTACGCCTAAACCTAGTAATGACTTTTACGAATGGGTAAATTCTGGCGAAGTAGACTTATCAAAATTTAATGGTACATTATATTTTGCATTTAAAGTTAAAGGTTCTGGAACCAATACTAGTTTAGATGCTACTTATCAAATTGATAACATAAGACTTTATTACTAAAAAACTATGAAAAAATTTATCACATCTTTATCCATTTTCGCTCTTGTAGTTAGTTTTACTAGCTGCGTTGACGATGACACCAACATGGACAATCCAGATACTGGCATTGTTACTTACGACCTTACTGCTACAAAAACTGTACAAGATATTGTTACATTTAACAATTCTGCAATTCCTGTACAATATACGGCAGATGACATCATTGAAGGATATGTTACCTCTACTGATGAAACTGGTACTTTTTATAACTCTATCAGTTTTCAAAATATTGCAACAAACACATCGCAACCAGTAGGTTTTAGTGTAACTGCAAATTTTTCATCATATGGAAAAGGATTTACACCTGGTAGAAAGGCCTATATTAAATTGAAAGGTTTATATACTGCTGTTGTTGACGGATCATTAAAAATTGGATCTCTATACAATGGAGAAATTGGAAGAATTTCTGAAAATGAATGGCAAAAATACCTTTTCGTATCGGCAACTAAAGTTTCTGAAGATGATATGGTAAGACAAGTATCATTATCAACCGCTGCATCCAATGCAAACTTGAATACACTAATTGAAATAACTAATGTTCAATTTGCTGATGGTTCATTAGCAAGAACTTATTTTGATGTTGATTCTGGAGGTAGTGCAACTAATCACAATATCGTTGATATTGCTGGTGGTACTACTAGATACTTTAGAGTTAGTCAATTCGCTCTTTTTGCTTATCAAAATGTTCCTTCAGGAAGAGGGATTATTAGAGGTGTAATGACTAAATATGGTTCAGATTATCAGTTTATTGTTAGACATCAAAATGATGTTAAATTAACTAATCCTAGAACTTATACTTTTAATCCTAGTTTAACTGAAAACTTTGAAAGTTTTGCTGTGAACCAAAAAGGTTTTACAAAATATTTAAACTTTGCTACATCTGGAACGAAAGATTGGATTATTAAAACTGTAAATGGATCTAAATGTATTCAAATGTCTGCTTTTGGAGGTTCTTTAGAGAGCAACAAATCTTATTTTGTTGTTCCTGTAGATTTTACAGCTGCTAATTCTTTAACTTTTCAAGTTGATGCTGACTTCTATAGTACTGCATTTGGTTTGAAAGTATATAGATCTACTGACTATGTACCAGGTCAAAAACTTTCTAAAGCTACTTTGTTTGATATTTCATCTAGCTTTACATTCCCAGGTGCTAATACAACTTCTTTTGTTTCTGCTGGAACTTATACTATTCCAACATCAGTGCAAGGAAACGGTTATATCATTTTTGAATATACAGGTAGTAATATTTCTGGTACAAGTTTAAATACTACAAATTGTAATATTGACAATATTGTGATTAACTAAATTACAATAGACTTTATATATAGTAAAAGAGCTTCCAGAATTGGAAGCTCTTTTTTTTTATTAAAACATAAGTTACTTAATTAAAAACATGGAATTTAGATGTTTTGAAATTATGCTAATAAAAAAACGTATTGTTCTTTTGTATATATTAAATTTTCTAAAAACATAATCCGTTTATTACTATTTTTTTGCATTAATTATGGTTTTTTATTCTTCAAGAAAGAACGGACATCTTCCCTTAATAAGCTTTCTATAAACTCTTTGGACACTAATTTCTTATTCTTCTCCGGATTGGTGCTTTGTTGATACCAATAATCGTTCATCTTAAGAATATACAAGTTATTTGGAACCTCTTTAATATTTACAAATTTATAACTACCATCTAAAGAAACAATCTTCTCAACGTAATCATTACCAGAATATTTTTTACTTAAGCTTTTCCATTTCCTGTCTTCTTGATTTTGTTCTGTTTCATAGATTTCATCAAATAAAAAACCACAATTTGATTTATCAGAATAACATATAGAAGTAATGTATTTACCTTCTTCGATTTTTATAATTCTGAAGGTACTAATCCCTTTAAACCCTAATTTTTGCATTTCATCACTAACAATATCAATTATCATTGTTCTTGTTAATCCAAAAGATTTAACATCCGAATTTTTATAATGTGCTGTATAATCGTAAAAATCACAATAATTAGTTGAATCTATTTTGATATCTTGAGCTTTTATTGATAAACTGCAAAGTAATAAAAGGATATATAATTTTATTTTTTTCATTGTTAAAGATGATAGTGAATATTATTTAATGGCTAATTTATATAATAACTAATTAGTATGAAAACTGAATTAAAAAATTGACAATAAAAACGTTTTTAAGGTCTTGAAAGGCATATTTTCTGAAAAACATCTTGGATTAACTATTATTAATAATCGCAGCTAAAAATAAACAAAACCAAGCTTTGTATTGAATTAATAGATAATTAATACCAAATAAAAAAACCGAGACTTTCATCTCGGTTTTAAAATCTTATTGATTAAATCTTAATTATTTCACGATTAAGAATTCTGAACGTCTGTTTTGAGAGTGTTCTTCTTCGGTACATTTATCACATGCAACTTTAGGCTCAGATTCTCCGAATCCTTTTCCTGAAATTCTTTCAGCTGAAATACCTTTAGAGATTACATATTGAACAGTCGCTTGAGCTCTTCTTTCAGATAAAGTCATGTTGTAATCATCACTTCCTCTTCTATCTGTGTGAGATTTAGCATAAATTACTAACTTGTCATTATTTTTCATCACTTGAACTAATTTATCCAATTCAAATGCTCCTTCTTGAGTGATATTGCTCTTATCAAATTCAAAATAAATTGGTTTTAAGATAATCTCAGTTGGAGTAACTATTACGTCAATTGGTTGTAATGCAGCATCAATTTTAGCAGTTGGTCCTTTGCTTTTAGCAACTGGGAAAACATTCCCTTCGAAACCATCTTTAGAGGCTTGAATTGAATAAGGCTTATCGCATTCAACTTTGAAACTAACTTCACCTTTATCATTTGAAGTTTCAGTTGCAATAACATTTTTCTTATCGTCTAGGATAGCCACTTTTGCATTAGCAAGAATCTCTCCTGTTTTAGCATTAGTTACAACAACTAATAAATCAACAGCGCAAAGTGGTGTAGCACTAAAGATATCGTCATTACCATTTCTGTTACTAGATAAGAATCCTAAGTTTTTAGCTTTATTAAAAGTAAAAGCGAAATCATCTTTTTCAGTATTAACTGGTTTACCCATATTTACTGCTTCAGTACCTTTTGCCAAATCAATTTGGTATACATCATATCCACCTAAACCTTGTTTTCCGCTTGACGCAAAATATAATGTAGAATTGTCATCAGCAATGAAAGGGAAACTTTCGTTTCCTTCTGTGTTTACTTTGTTTCCTAAATTTTCAGGAGCACCATAAGAATCGCCATTAACTGAAACTTTCCAAATATCAACACCACCTAAACTTCCTGGCATGTTAGAAGAGAAGTATAATGTTTTACCATCTCTACTTAAACTTGGGTTGCTTAAAGAGTAATCTTTACTATTGAAAGGAAGTGGTTTAATATTAGTCCAAGAATCACCAGATTTAGTGGCAACATAAAGATTGTTTTTTCCAAGTTTCAATTTATTTACTTTATCTTTTTCGAAAAGACCTTCTCTAAAACTATCACTAGAAAAATACATTGTATTTCCATCAGTACTAATTGTAACTGGTCCATCATGAAACTTTGAATTAACAGAAGTTAAAGTAGACGCTTCAGAAAAAGTTCCTGAATCACCCATTGTAGACGTGTAAACATCTAAAAACGGTTCGTCATTCCAACCATAATTTTTTCTAGCACCATTTCTAGCACTTGTAAAATAAAGTGTATTATCATACATTACTGCACCAAAATCTGATTTATCAGAACTTACAGGTAAAGAATTTACTGTATAACTAACACCTTTTCCTAAAATTTTTGGAACATAATTTGGGTTTTCTTTGAAAGCTTTAGCTCTCAAATCATTAGGAACCATTGAAGCAAACTTATTCATTTGCTTGTTTGCTTCTTCATACTTTCCATTTGCTTTAAGCATTTGAGCATATCTAAAATAGGTTTCAGCATCTTGAGAAGATTCTGTTGCTTTAGCATACCAAGTTGAAGCCTCAGTTGTGTTAAACATGTTATAGTAAGTATCAGCAAGTTGCTTATAAACATACCCATCACCTTTACCATTATCAACCAATTTTTGATATTCCTTAGCTGCAGAAACATATTCATATCTACTGAATAATTTGTCTGCTGCTTTTGTGTCTTTATTTTGTGCAAAAACAGATGCGCTAATTGCTACAAAACTTAATGCTATATATAGATTTTTCATTTTTTACTATTATTTATGTTAGAAATATCTTGGAGATTGTGATACTTTTTTCGGGAAATTCAAATCGAATAACAAAATTACCTCATGAGATGATGGTGTAGTTACTTTTAAATCTGAAACAATATGATCATATGCATATCCTATTTTTAAATTTGGAGTTATTGCATAATTAACCATTGCACCGAATGAATCTTCTAATCTATATGTAGCGCCAACTTCGAACTTATCGTTAAACATAAAGTTTGTTGAAACATCAAGAGATGTCGGAGCATTAAATGCAGATTTAATCATTGCAAATGGTTTAAATTTAACGTTTGGTGTCAAATCAAAAACATATCCTCCAGTTAAGAAATAGTGTAATGTTTCAGTTCCGAATTGTCTTCCATTAAAATCCAAATGTTTAGATTTTAACATGTTTGGAACAGATAAAGCAACATAATATTTGTTTGTATAATAGAACAATCCTGTTCCTAAATTTAAAAACGTATTATTAGTGTTCTCTCTAAATGCAGGATCATTTGCATCAGGGACATTACTATATATCTCGCTAAATAACCCTACTTTATGAAAAGATGCTCCACCTTTTAATCCAAAAGCAAGCTTATGCTCTCCTCCTAAATTTAAGGTATAAGAAAAGTCAGCGTAAACATTATTTTCTTCTACAGGACCAATTTTGTCTGTAATCACAGACAAACCTAAACCAACATTCTTACCTACCGGACTATGTAAAAAGAATGTCCCTGTTGTTGGTGCATCTTCAATTTGAACCCATTGTTTTCTGTAAAGTAAACCTCCTGCAAGGTTTTCTTTAGATCCAGCATAGGCAGGGTTAATAACACTCATATTATACATATACTGAGTGTAGTGAGGGTCTTGTTGTGCACTCATTTCAAGGAATGTCAACAAAGCAAACGCAGTTAAGAAATATATTTTTTTCATTGTTTTGAAATTTATCATTATATAGTTAGTTTGTTATTTTATTTCTCTGTTAATATAAATCCAACCTGTTTTGCTTGGCTGATTGTTTTTAAACTCTATAACATAGTAATATGTACCATCAGGTAATTCATTTCCATTATCAGATTGACCTACCCATTCTTTAGTATATTCTGTTTTAGAATAAACATTTGTACCATATCTATTATAGATACTTAATTTCTGAACATTAAGATTTTGCAAATCAAAAAATTCATTAAAACCATCGTTATTAGGAGAAATACCTTTTTGAATTGTACAATAAATACTTGCTAATGTTATCTGATGCATTAATGTACATCCTGCTGCTGTAGTTACAGTTACCTCAAAAGTCAAAGGTAATGCCTCAGTTGCAGTTGTAGAATTTACATAAGTTGTTACATCAAAAGTAGAATTGGTTCCAACTGGTAAACTGTTATATACCCAGCTAAAAGATGCAGTATTTACATCAAAACTACTATTTGTAGGCGAAACCTCTAAAACAAAATTATTATTAGCACATGCTCCATCTATAACAAAATCAAATGGTGGAACAAATGTTACTGTTCCAGAATCACTTAAACTTGAACAACCTGTTGTAGTATCTGTAATTATTACAGAATATACTCCTGATATAGTCGTAGAGAAAGAAGAAACGTTTCCTGGACTTGTCACTCCTGTTGGAACTGTCCAAACATAAGTATATGTTCCAGATGTTCCCGGAGTTGCAGTAACTGTAGCAGAACTACCTTGACAAATTGTAACATCATTTACTGTTACAGTTGGATTTGGATTTATAGAAACAATTCCACTTGAGCTTGGGCTTATACACCCAGTCGCTGTATTTGTAATAACAACACTATATGTTCCAGCAATTGCTGTGCTAATTGTAGCATTATTACCTGGATTTGTTGCTCCAGCTGGAACAGTCCAAGCATAACTATAAGTTCCTGAAACTCCTGGTGTTGCAGTAATTGTTGCTGTTGAACCTTGACAAACTGTTGTGCTATTAACTGTAACAGTAGGGTTTGCGTTAATAGTTGCAATTCCTGAAGCACTTGAACTAACACAACTTGTAGCTGTATTTGTAATAACAACTGAATAAGTTCCTGATACCGTTGCAGTAAATGTTGCAACGTTTCCTGGGTCAGTCGCTCCTGTTGGAACGGTCCAAACATAATTATATGTACCTGCTACACCAGGCGTAGCTGTTACTGTAGCTGGAGTACCAGCACAAACTGTAGGACTATTAACAGTTACTGTAGGATTAGCATTAATAGTTACAACACTTGAAACACTTGTACTACTACAACCAGAAGTTGTATCAGTAATTACAACTGAGTAAGTTCCTGAAACTGTAGCATCAAAAGTTGCTACGTTTCCTGGGTCTGTTGCTCCTGTTGGAACGGTCCAAACATAATTATATGTACCTGTCGCACCTGGCGTAGCTGTTACTGTAGCTGGAGTACCAGCACAAACTGTAGGACTATTAACAGTTACTGTAGGATTAGCATTAATAGTTACAACACTTGAAACACTAGAGCTACTACATGCAGTTGTTGTATTTGTTATAACAACTGAGTATGTTCCTGATAATGTTGCATCAAATGTTGCAACGTTTCCTGGGTCAGTTGCTCCTGTTGGAACTGTCCAAACATAATTATATGTGCCTGTCGCACCTGGCGTAGCAGTTACTGTAGCTGGAGTACCAGCACAAACTGTTGGACTATTAACAGTAACAGTTGGACTATTAGCATCAACTAAAATTATTGGTGTATTATTAGTTAATAAACAACTATTGATTGACAATAAGAAGTTAGAATAATTACCTGAATTTAACCCTGTAATAACATATTGACCTGAAGCATTAGTAGTTACGTTGTTTGGACCAACTGTAGTTGTACCATCTTGATAAGTCAAATCATATGCTTCATTAGGGGCTAAACCAGAAATTGTAATTGTACCATCGGTACCACCACATGTTGTTGGATTTGTACTCGTATATAAAGGTTGAGCTTGAATTGTATATGTAGCAATATAATTTGCACCATTATTATTAATTAATATAGTGTCATCACAAGCTGTCGTTGAGTTTACATCACCTGTAACATCATAATAAACTTCTAAAACATAATCACCTGGAGCATAAGCAGTCAAGTTAATTGGAGATTGAGAATCATTCAATACTCTTTGCCATTTTTGATCTCCAGTATTACATGGCCCACCTGAAGGGAAAGTACCTCCACCACAGTTATCAAAGAAAGGCAAGTCCATTACTGTAAAAGCGCCTGGAGTTGTAGCCGCAGGATAAATTCTATAATTTAATCTAGCACTACAAACATTAGCTGTTGCAGATTTAAATGTTTTTACTTCTGCACCTCTTAAAATTAATGCATTTGAATTTTGAACATAAGTTCCTAAATCAGTATTTGGGAAAACATTTGCTGCAGGCCCAATTATATCTACACCTGTTCCAACAGTATTAAAGAAATTTGAAGTCGCACAATTCGTCAACCAAACTGCACTTGCATAACTACCAAAATCACAACTCGGTAAAACAGTAACATTTAATGTTGTTGTTGTAGCACATTGTCCAGCGTCTGGAGTAAACGTATAGGTGCCAGAAGCAGTGTTACTTACGGTTGGTGGAGACCAAGATCCTGTAATTGGCGTTGAGTTACTTGATGATGTTGGAAGTACCGGTGCTGGAGAACCTGGACAAATAGGTGCTGGAGCTAAAAATGTTGGTACTATACTAGGTGTTACAACAATATCCATAGTTGTTGGAAAAGAACATTGTGTAATAGCTGGTGTAAATGTATAGGTTGTTGTACCTACTACATTGCTTACAACAGGTGGTGACCAAGTACCAGTAACACCAGTAGTTGATGTTGTTGGTAACACTGGAGGTGTAGTTCCTTCACAGAATGGAGCTATCTGATTAAATGTTGCATTAACATAATCAACAACTATTATCGTTTGTGTACTTGATGCAGATTGAGGACATAATGGGTTATTATCAGAAGATGTTGCTGTTATATTATATGTACCAACTGCTGTTGGAGAAAATATAACACTACTTCCTGTTGTTGCACTTAACTGAGTAGATGGTGTCCAAGTATAAATACCATTACCACCTGTCGCATTTAAAGTTGCTGTTTGTCCTAAACAAATTGTAGGAGAAGTTGTAGAGGTAGAAGTATTAATTGCAACTGGAGTTTGAATTCCAGTATTAGCACCAATAACATAATTACATACATCTCCTGCAAAACCATCAATCATTACATAATAGGTCTGACCAGGAGTTAATCCAGTTGCAGTTAAATTAGTTGATCCCGCAGGAACATTTCCTGGACTCCAACATAAATATTCTGTAACTGGTCCTGAACCACAAGTTGCGGCACCAAATATCATAATTTGGATACCTAAATTGTCTTGTGAACTTGTAACCCAAACATCTAATGATATTGTAGCAGATGAAGCAACAAATGTTAAGAAAGAGTTGTTTTCTAATGACCCGCAAAATTCAGCTGATAATTCTGGCCATGAATCTGATGTATATGAAGCTGATGTATTTCCGCAATATCCATTCAAATTACATATAGGTGTAGCTACAGCACATGTGTTTCCTGCTGGAGTATTTGTTATACAACTAGGAGGCGGTACAGGAGTACCTATACATAAAGTAAACGCTGAAGTTTGATTTGCTGTTGCTGTCCAAGTGTAAACTCTTATAAAATAAGTTTGACCTGGAACAAGTCCATTAGCAGTACTTGTATTAGGATCACTACAATATAGTTGTGTTAAATTACCGCAAGTTCCTGAATAAAGTACATGAAATAAATCTGTAGTACTTCCGGTAACATTATTTAAGTTTATGGTATGTGTAGTACTAGTTGCTGTAAATTGGAACCAGACATCATCATCATCGGTTCCACCACATGCATTAGCTTGAGATGAAGCTGTAGCTCCAACCACTGTTCCTGATACAGTTTGAGTACATGTGGTTGTTGGATTAACTGGTGCTACTGTAGCATTAGCGCATTCATCATTTGCAATTAATGTTGTAAATGACCTAACATTTGACCATAAACTAATATCTGATGGCCCACAAATTGATCTTACGTAAACAACGTATTGAGTTCCTGAACTTAATCCGGTTGCTAAATAAGGGTTAGTTGTTGTAATAATCCCAGTAGATGCTGCAGTAGGAGGAGGAGAACCAGCTGGTAAAATAAGTACTTCCCATGTTGTTGCTGTTCCTATCTCTGTCCATGAAATAGTTGCGCCTGTTTGTGTTATGGTTGATATGGCAACCGCAGTAGGTTTTGGACATGTAGGTGCTGGTGCACAAGTTACATTTGCAACCCAACCTGGAGCGTTTACTGAACCATCACTTCTAAACCTGAATGTTAAACATCCATTAGCACTTGATGCTGTGAAAGGACCAGGTAAATTAGCACCTGTTAAAGTACCCCAATAAGATCCTGGCAAACCTCCTGGAACATTACCAGCTCCATTTGCACTAGCCAATTGAGGAGCTGTTATTGAATTTCCATCAAAAACATATAATCCATCCCAGTTAGCCTCAGTATTAAATGTTGTAAAAGTTACTGTTACTTGCTCTGTTGGTATAGTTGGACATATTGTAACTGTATAATCTGTACCATTAGCATAATTAACAGTTGCACCTGCTGGATCTGTAAATATTGCTCCACAAGCTGGTGGTGCAATTTGAGTCGTTATAGTAGTTGGTCCTACCCAGTTACTTAAATCATTTCCAGGACAAACAGCTCTAACATATAAATTATAACAAGTATCTGGTGTTAATCCTGTAAATACATGTGGATTTGTAGTAGTTGTTATAAAAGTTGTTGTAGATGCATTTGGAGCCGGAGAACCACAAGGCAATGCTAAAACATGCCAAGTAGTTGCTGTATTTGGATTAACCCATGCTAAAGTAGCGGAATTTGATGTAACCGCAGAAGTTGTTAAAGTATTAGGATTTGGACAAGTTGGTGGCACTGCACATGTTACATTTGCAACCCACCCAGGATTGTTAACAGAACCATCACTTCTAAATCTAAAAGTTAAACAACCATCAGGTGATGTAGATGTAAATGGACCAGGTAAATTAGCACCTGTTAAGTTACCCCAGTAAGATCCTGGTAAACCACCAGGAACATTTCCGGCACCATTAGCAGTTGCTATTTGAGGAGATGTAATTGAATTTCCATTAAACACATATAATCCATCCCATGTTGCCTCAGTATTAAAAGTTGTAAAAGTTACTGTTACTACTTCTCCTAGAACTGTTGGACAAATTGTTACAGTTGAGTCAGTATTATTAGCATAATTTGCAGCTACTCCACCTGGATCGCTGAATGTTCCACCACATGCTGGCGGTGTTATTGTTGTAGTAAATACAGCTGGACCAGACCAAGTACTTAAATCTGATACCGAACAAGCGCTTCTAACATAAACGTTATAACAAGTTTCTCCTGTCAATCCTGTTAATGGAAAAGGATTCGTGTTTGCCGTTACCCATCCTGTAGATGCAGCATTTGGTGCTGGTGATCCACAAGGTAAAGCTAATACGTGCCACTGTGTTGCAGGTCCTGCCGCAGTCCAAGCTATATTGGCTGAACTAGATAAAACTGTGTTTGCAGTTACAGAAAAAGGCGCTGGACATGCTGGAGGTAATGCACAAGTTACGTTAGCAACCCATCCTGCAGCATTAGTGGTTGCATTACTTCTAAATCTGAATGTTAAACATCCATCAGCACTTGAAGATGTAAACGCTCCAGGATTAGTTGTTCCCCAATAAGAACCTGCTAAACCTCCGGGAACTGTTCCTGCAGGATTACCGCTTAAAAATTGAGGTGATGCAACTGAATTTCCATTGAATATATATAATCCATCATTACTAGCTTGCGTATTGAAAGAAGTAAAGGTTACTGTTACTACTTCGCCTGGAGTAGATGGACAAATAACTACTGTTGAATCCAAATTATCAGCATAATTCGCCGCAGCTCCACCTGGATCTGTATATGTTCCTCCACATGCTGGTGGCGGTACTAATGTGTTAAATACAAAAGGTCCAGACCAAGCACTAAAAGTTCCATTTCCACAATCTGCTCTTACCCAATATTGATAAGCTGTATCAGGATTTAAACCTGTAATAGGATTTATTGTATTAGAACTTGTTTGGGTACCTGCGCCAGCTGGAATTGGCGAACCGGATGTTTGCACAACATATTCCCATGAAGTTGCTCCTCCTGGATTACTCCAAGATAGGTTTCCTCCGTTCAATGATATTCCTGTTACTGCTAAGTTTGTTGGCTGAGCACAATTCAATTGTTGAATAACTAGAGAGTAAGCATATGTTTGAGCTGCTGTTGTTCCAGAAAGTACAATAATATATTGTTGACCCGCTGTTACGTTTAAACTAGGAATTGATCTTACAGTATTAGTTGTGTTTGCTACACCTGCTAAACAAGTAGCGCCAACGTTAGCACATCCTTGATATACAAAAATTGAAGAGCTATTTGAACCTGGAGTCATAGTAATACTAATAGCTCCAGTAGTTGTAGGTGTGTAAGAATAAAACACATCATTTCCTGTCATGAAGTTTGTAGTTGAACCACATGATGCTCCTTGATTAGTATCTGTTGTATCTCCATAATTAGCTGTATTATCATTTGTACTATAAGGTAGTGTTGTAACCGTAATTGGAGCTACGCATGATAAACCGGGTGTTGCGGTTGCAAAATTAAAAGGACCTACCCAGTTACTTGAACCATCTGTACAAAGAGAGCGAACATAATAAACGTATGCTGTACCTGGTAATAATCCTGTTGCAGGATAAGGCAGGGCTCCACTATAAACAACTCCAACTCCTGTTTGAGTCCCAGTCGCTGATGGAAATACTTCAATTTCCCACGAAGTTGAACCACTTGGATTTGACCAGTTCAAATTTGCTGAATTCTGTGTAATTGAACCTGCTGATAAATTTGTAGGTTCTAAACATCTTTGAACTAATCTTATATCATCTACTAACCATCTATCACCACCCAAACCTGCAGTAGGCTGAGTATGACGCATTACAAAAGCTATATGGACTTGTGTGCCAGCAGGAAATGCAGATAAATCAACAACTTTTTCTTCATAAACATTGTAAGTTGTATTTAAAGTGGTTTCTGTCCAAGAAGCTGCTGTTATTGTGTAATTTGCAGCTGTAGTTTGTGAACCAGCTGTAACATTTGTATTAACTTTTATAAGATATTCCGTTGCAGATACAGTTGCGATTGTTGACCTTGTCCAAAAACGTAATTGTCCATTTGCTGGAACTGTTACAATTGGTGTTGCCAAATAATCTTCAGAAGTATTTCCGAGACCAATATTTTCACGATCAATAAAAGCACAATTTGTACCTTGATAGGCAGGATAAACAGCTGTGTTTATGCCCCATCTTCTTGTTGGACCAACTCCGTTATCAAAAACGGCCCATTGATTTCCTGTTGCTCCTGTACCTAAAGTCCATGGGGTTGGAGTTGTTGGTGTTGGTAAGTCGGCACCTGTAGTGCCTTCAAATCCTTCAGAACCTGGAGTAGGAAACTGAGAATAACCAACTATTGTAAACAATAAAGCAACAATTAGTAAAGTAATTTTCTTCATTAACGTAGTAATTTAAGTTAATTATTATTATGTGTTTGTTTGGTTTTAATCTCCAAATTTAACAAAATTTATAAATAAAGCTATAAAAATGGTGTTTTTAACTAAATAAAATTGTTAAAAATATTTCGTGTTGCAGATTGTCGATTTTTTATGCATTTTGTCTATTTTTGCAATAGAAAAGAATATTATGTTAGAAAAAGAAAAAATAGATTTTGAAAAAACAGTCATAGTCGGTATTGTAACTCAAAATCAAAATGAGGAAAAACTTGTTGAATATTTAGATGAACTAGAATTTTTAACTTTTACTGCTGGAGGTGAAGTTGTAAAAAGATTTTGGCAAAAAATGGACAAACCAAATCCGAAGACTTTTCTTGGAACAGGAAAAATGGATGAGATTCATCTTTATGTAAAAGAACATGAAATATCTACTGTGATTTTTGATGATGAATTATCACCTTCACAACAAAAAAATATTTCAAAAATTTTAGATTGTAAAGTATTAGATAGAACCAATCTTATTTTGGATATTTTTGCTCAACGAGCTGAAACTTCCTATGCTAGAACACAAGTAGAATTGGCTCAATGTCAATATTTGCTACCAAGGCTTTCTGGAATGTGGACGCACCTTGAAAGACAAAAAGGAGGTATTGGTCTTCGTGGTCCAGGAGAAACAGAAATTGAAACCGACAGACGAATTGTTAGAGATAGAATTGCTTTATTGAAAGATAAAATTAAAACTATAGATAGACAAATGTCTGTTCAAAGAAGTAATCGTGGCGCAATGGTTAGAGTTGCTTTGGTTGGATATACAAATGTTGGAAAATCAACTTTGATGAATGCTGTTGGAAAGAGTGATGTTTTTGTAGAAAACAAATTATTTGCCACTTTAGACACAACTGTTAGAAAAGTTGTAATTAAAAATTTACCTTTCTTACTGTCTGATACTGTAGGGTTTATTAGAAAATTACCAACGCAATTAGTTGAATCTTTTAAAAGTACTCTTGACGAAGTTCGTGAAGCTGATTTGTTACTTCATGTTGTAGATATTTCACATTCTGATTTTGAAGATCATATAGCATCTGTAAATCAGATTCTGATGGATATTAAAAGTAATGATAAACCAACAATAATGGTTTTTAATAAAATTGACGCCTATAAACATCTTACTATTGAAGAAGATGATTTAATGACCGAAAGAACAACTAAACATTACACTTTGGATGAATGGAAACAAACTTGGATGAGTAATGTTGGTGAAAAAAACGCTTTATTTATTTCTGCAACAGAAAAAGAAAACTTTGAACAATTTAGAGAAATCGTTTATGAAGCTGTAAGAGAAATTCATGTAACTAGATTTCCGTACAATAAGTTTCTTTATCCAGATTACAAAGATGCTATAGAAAAAGAAGAATAAAAAAAATGCCTTTAGAAATTCTAAAGGCATTTTTTATATAATTGATCTATGTATTAAAAACCATAATTCACCCCTAAACCAATAATTTGTCTAGTTTGAAAACCTCTAAATGCATTGTCGTCATAAATTGTTTGGAATGCAAAATTTGTTGATAAAGTTTTATTTATTTTCATTGCAATATTTAAAGTATAATCAATATCTACATTTTGAGGATCTTCTAAATAGTTTGAATATAAATTTAATATATTTTCAACAGTTACGTTTTCCATTAACTTAAATTTGTAATAACCATTTACCGCTGCTCCAAATTCAAAACGTGTATTATCACCTTGTGCAACACCAAATGAAGAACCAAATGTTGTAAAATGAGGATGAACAATAATTAATTTAGAAGTTGCAGGAGCAATATTTACTTTCAAATTATCACTTTTTTTCCACATCATACCTGGTCCAAATTGAAAAAAGGCAGGTGAAAAGAAATGAGAAGTTTTTATTCCAGAGCCTAAATCAAAACCAGAGTCTAATTGAGTTTTAAAATTAAAAAATGCTGAATAAAACCAGTATCCTGAAGCTTTTTTACCTAATAATGAATTGAATTCCAATCTATCATCAGACTTTTGCATTTCTTGATCTTTTATTTTTGTAAGACCATAAGCAGCAAATAACCTGTTGTCCCAATTCCAATCTCCGCTTTTGTAATTGAAATCATAATTTAATCCCACATTTCCTGAGATGTTACTTTGACCACCTGCTAACCAATTATTGAAAGTTGCTTGATTTGCTAAAAAAGTAAAAGTCCCTTTTTTAACCCATCCATTAGGTTTATCTGCAGCAACTTTTGCAGCTTCTTCAGTTTTTTTTAAGTTCTCTTTTTCTGCGGTTTGAGCTATTGATAAACTCACAGTCATTAAAAAAACTATTGAAAGTAAAATTTTTTTCATTTTGTTTTGTTTTAAAATTTTCGAGTGCAAAGGTAAAAATACATTTGACTTTAACAAACCATATGAAAAAATGTAAGCTATTGATTTTGTAGAATTTAAACTACTTTTTCTTGTATAATGGCACCGCTGAACATGCTTCGCCATACATTATGCTTTTTGCAACTCGTTGAAGATTTTGAATTGCAATGATGTAAGCACTTTCTGGTACTGGTTTTTTAGAACAGCCTTTTAAAATTACAGGCTTATCTTGATATGTAGAATAATCAATTTCAGACAAAATCTCTTGATACAACAAAGTATCTAAATCAGATAAATTACCTAAAACAACCTTCTTTGCAAATGGTGAAACATAAACAGTAACAAGGATACTCGCCCAAGCAGGAATTATAGCGTCTGTTGAACAATTAATTGCAACTAAATGCCCTTGATATTGCGACCAATCGTGATTTTTTAATGCTTCACGAAAGTCTTTCTCTTTCAAAAGAAATCCTTCATAAAGCCATTTTGATATGTCTATTTGAGTTCGAACTCCATTTGGATAATAATCTTCCAAATCGAAAACTTCAAGCGCAGAATTGGCAACTTTATTTATAATCTCTTCTGACATTTTACAACATTCCTAATTCTAGTTTTGCTTCTTCGCTCATTAAATCTTTGCTCCATGGTGGATCAAAAGTGATTTCAACTTCGCATGATTTAACAACATCAATTTTAGTAACTTTTTCTTCCACTTCACGAGGTAAAGTCTCTGCAACTGGACAATTTGGTGATGTTAAAGTCATTAATACTTTTACTTCATTATCCTCATTAATCATCACGTCATAAATCAAACCCAACTCATATATATCAACAGGTATTTCTGGGTCGTAAATACCTTTTAAAACCTTAACTACATTCTCACCTAAATTAATTTCGTCTTTAAATTCTTCCATAATTATTTAATTTTTAGCATTATAAGCTAAAGCATACATTTTTATTTGTTTAATCATTGATACCAAACCATTAGCACGAGTTGGAGAAAGATGTTCTTTCAATCCTATTTCATCTATAAAGTCGGTATTTGCTTCTAAAATATCCGCTGCTTTTTGATTTGAAAAAGCTCTAATCAATATTGCAATTATTCCTTTAGTTAAAATAGCATCACTATCTGCAGTAAAAACTATTTTATCTTCGTTTTGTTCTGCATGAACCCAAACTTTAGATTGACAACCTTTTATAATATTATCTTCTGTTTTGTAATGTTCATCAATTAAAGGAAGTGCTTTCCCTAAATCGATAATGTACTCATAACGTTGCATCCAATCGTCAAACATCGAAAATTCATCAACAATTGTGTCTTGTATTTCTTGTATTGTCATATTATGCTGAATTATTTCAGTATCTATTATAATTTATTCTTCTTTAACCAAAGAAACCAATTTGTTCACAAACTTTTCAATTTCAACAGGTGGATAACCATGATCAAAATTTTTAGTTTGATATTCTTTCTCTTTGTAATTAATTATCAACTCTGCGATTGCTGCGCCATCATAAACTCTTTTTTGAGTTGGGTCTTTATAAGTTGACAAACTATCAAGTTCTATTTTTTCAAAATATCCAACTAACTCTTTCCAATCAGCATCAGAAATTTTGGAAGTAACTCCTTTATCCGATGAATCTCTTTCACTAGAAACAGAAATTTCTTGATTTTGTATTGTTATTTTTTGATAAAAACCACGAGTATTAGCTGTATAAACAATTTTTGCATTAGCAATATCGTTTTTAGCCTCTTGTGAACATCCTTTTGCCATGAAAATGGTTAGTACTAATAATGTAAATACTTTCATATGTTTAAATTTTATTTTTTAGCGGTAACATATGGTATCGCCTTTTTAATTATTGGTGTTTGCTTGCGCAAACATGTTGTTAATGGCGATTTCATAATTATGTGTTTAAGTTAACATCATTTTAGCCTTTTTAACGGCTTCGACAAAGATATCAATTTCTTCTTTAGTATTGTAAAAAGCAAAGCTTGCTCTTATAGTTCCAGGAATACTAAAGAAATCCATTATTGGTTGTGCGCAATGATGCCCTGTTCTTACTGCTATTCCTAATTTATCTATTATCGTGCCAATGTCATAAGGATGAATGTCATCAATATTAAACGAAATTACAGAAGCTTTTTCTTTAGCAGTTCCATAGATTTTCAAACCTTCTATTTCAAGAAGTTTTTTTGTTCCGTATTCTAGTAATTCTTGTTCGTAGGAAGCAATATTATCAAAACCTATTTCATTCATGTAATCAATTGCTGTTCCAAGTACAATTCCGCCTTCAATATTGGGTGTTCCTGCTTCAAATTTGTGTGGCAAATCGGCATAAGTAGTTTTCTCAAATGAAACCGTTGCAATCATTTCACCACCGCCTTGATAGGGAGGCAGTTTTCGAAGCCATTCTTCTTTTCCATATAAAATTCCAACGCCTGTTGGTCCACAAATTTTATGTCCTGAAAACACATAAAAATCACAATCTAAAGCTTGAACATCAGGTTTTAAGTGTGGTGTTGCTTGAGCTCCATCAATCAAAATAGCAGCACCAACTTCATGCGCTTTTTTAATCATATATTCAATAGGATTAATCGTTCCCAAGGCATTTGATATATGATTAACCGTTACAATTTTAGTTTTATTTGAAAGCAAATTATCATACTCTGATAGTATTAATTCACCAGCCTCATTCATTGGAATTACTTTCAAAACGGCTCCGGTTTTTTCACACAACATTTGCCAAGGCACAATATTACTATGATGTTCTAAAGCAGAAACCAAAACCTCATCGCCAGTTTTCAAAATAGAAGCAAAACCATTGGCCACAGCGTTTATAGAATGTGTAGTTCCTGAAGTAAAAATTACTTCGTATGGGAATTTAGCATTAATATGATTTTGAATTTTACCACGAGAAACCTCATACGCATCGGTAGCATCTTGACTTAATTTATGAACTCCTCTATGAATATTTGCATTCAAATGTTCATAGTATTTTGTAATAGCATCAATGACTACTTTAGGTTTTTGTGAAGTAGCACCATTATCAAAATAAATCAACGGTTTACAATAAATCTGTTGCGATAATATTGGGAAATCAGCTCGTATTTTATTTATATCTAACATTTCTTTATTTAGAATTTTTCTAAATACAAAAGTAATAAAATTGAAACTGATTTTTACCAAACAGATGTTAATAAAATCATAGTTTTATAAATGTAAAATTTTATAATGATTACTGATTTCATTTTTAATTTATAAATTGCATGAAAATCTATTTACAATGAAAAAATTCTTCAAAATATTCGCGGTTTTACTACTATTAGTTTTGGTTTATCTTCGAATAGAAATCTATCCGCAACTTGATATGATAACTGGTTTTTCATCTAAAAGCGTTACGTCAGGCCATTTTTTAGATAATCGTTCGTTGGAAACGATACAACAAGGCGATAATGATATTGATAAAATAGATTGGGCAACCAATGAAATTAATGATGCGGAACGATTTGTTACTTCAAAAGTCTATGGATTAAAAGAACGAAAATCCATTTATCGTGAAGGTTTAGGAGCAACATTGATTAACGATGATTTTGATGTTTCCAAACCTTATAATGTTCCGAAAAGGACTAAAATAAATACTAATTTACCTTTTCCTTATGGAAATTTGGAACCAAAAGACACTGTTTTTTCAAATATTGACTATGTCAAATTAAAAGCTGTTGTTGAAAATGCTTTTGATAAACAAGGTCAAAAAGACAAGCGAACACGTTCGGTAATTGTAATTTATAAAAACAAAATTATAGCTGAAAAATACGCTGATGGTTTCAATAAAAACTCAAGAATTTTAGGTTGGTCTATGACGAAAAGTATCACAGGAACTTTATTTGGAGTTTTGCAAAAACAAGGTAAATTCGACATCATGAAAGCAGCTCCAATTGCAGAATGGGCAACCGATGAGCGCTCTAAAATCACAACAAACGATTTACTTCATATGAACTCAGGATTGGAATGGGAAGAAGATTATGGAAAAATTTCGGATGTAACCAAAATGCTTTTCATTGAGGAAGATATGACTAAATCACAAATCAATAAACCACTAATTGGAAAACCCAATAACACTTGGAATTACTCTTCGGGAACAACAAATTTATTGAGTGGAATTTTGCGAAAACAATTCAAAACGCATCAAGAGTATTTAGATTTTTGGTACACCAATTTATTAGACAAAATCGGCATGAATTCAGCTATCGTTGAAACCGATATGGCTGGAAATTTTGTTGGTTCGTCTTATGGTTGGGCAACCACACGTGATTGGGCAAAATTTGGCTTATTGTATTTACACAAAGGCAATTGGAACGGCGAACAAATCTTTGACGAAAGTTGGGCAAAATACGTGTCTACACCAACTAATACTTCCAACGGACAATATGGTGCACAATTTTGGTTAAACGCTGGAGGAAGATTTCCAAATGCTCCAAAAGACATGTTCTACGCAAGTGGTTATCAAGGACAAATGGTAGCAATTTTCCCAAGCCATGATTTAGTTATCGTTCGAATGGGTTTAAAAGAAGATCCCGAATTTGATTTTAATGGTTTGTTGAGTGGAATTGTTGGGAGTTTAGAAAAATAAGCACATAAAAATGCAAGTTTTTACTTTAAATGTGTAATATTTCTGGTTAACTTGTAACTACTTTTGTTAGGTAATCTAAAAAAAAAAATCATGAATATGAAAAGGATTTTTGGTGGATTCCTTACAATTTTAGGAATTGTTGGACTTGTATATACTACCATAGTTTTTTCAAGTACAGCTGGAAGCGAAAGAGATATAAAGTCTTTAATTATTTATGGAGTGTTGGGTGTTGTTTTTTTTGTTTCTGGTATAGGATTGATTAAAACAACAAAGGACGAATCATAAAAAAAGCTTTCCGAAATGGAAAGCTTTTTTGCTGTATTAAAATTGCTTTTTTTCTATAAATCAAACCCTAAATTAACACCCAATTTGTTGGCGATAATCTTAGTAATTCGTTGTTTTAATTCGGGTATTTTGATGCTTTCGATTACAGTATTTGAAAACGCATACATCAATAGTGCTTTAGCTTCTTTCCTTGGAATACCGCGTTGTTGCATGTAAAACATTGCGCTTTCGTCTAATTGACCAATCGTGCAACCGTGCGAACATTTTACATCATCGGCAAAAATTTCTAATTGTGGTTTTGCGTTTATTGTAGCTTTATCACCAATTAAAATATTGTTGTTTTGTTGGAAAGCATCCGTTTTTTGAGCTTCTTTTTCTACGTAAATTTTTCCGTTGAAAACTCCTTTTGAACTGTCTGCTAAAATGGTTTTGTAATTTTGATGACTTTCACAATTTGGCGTTGCGTGATTTACAAGTGTGTAATGATCAACATGTTGCTTGTCGCCAATAATCGTAATTCCTTTTAAAGTCGAGTCGATTCTTTCTCCAAAATGATAGAAATTTAAGTTGTTTCTGGTGATGTTTCCACCAAAAGAAAACGTATGAACAGAAACTCTACTTTCTTGTTTTTGAGAAATATAGGTGTTATCAATTAGGTTTGCCGATAGCAAATCGTTTTGAATTTTATAATAATCTACGATAGCGCGTTTTTGAGCAAAAATCTCTGTAACCGAATTAGTTAACACCGGATTTTCATTCAAACTTTGGTGTCTTTCAATGATTTGAACGTGAGCATTTTCACCTACAATTACCAAATTTCGAGGTTGCACCATCAAAGCATTTTCAACTCCAGTCGAGAAATAAATGATTTCGATTGGTTTTTCAACCACTTTACTTTTCGGAACATTAATGTACGCGCCTTCGTTTGCAAAAGCGGTATTCAACGTAGTTAAAGTCTCGTCTTTACTAGCAATTTTATTGAAATACTCGTCAATAACCATTTTGTATTTTGGTTTAGTCAATGCCGATGACATCAAGCAAACATCCAATCCATCATGTGTAGTTGATGATAAAAACGAAGAGAATTTTCCGTCCACAAAAATCACTTTGTAGGTGTCAATTTCATGAAGGAAATACTTCTTAACCTCAGCAAACTCAATAGCATTTTCGTGTTTTGGAAAAACGGTGAAGTCATTTTTTAAGATGGCGTTCAACGAAGTATATTTCCATGCTTCCTCTTTTTTGGTTGGGAAACCTTTATTTTCAAAGTTTTTTATAGCCGAAGTACGCACATCATGCAACTGCGAAGTCACATCGATTTGCTCTTCAAATGCCATGAAAGACGATACTAATTTTTCTTTTAAATCCATAATTTTGTTGTCGGTTGTCAGTTGTTTTTGTTGTCCGTTTGAAACCGATAACAGACAACTGATAACTTTTTAAACTAATTCACTTTTTATCCAATCGTATCCTTTTTCTTCTAATTCGTAAGCCAATTCTTTTCCGCCTGATTTTACGATTTTTCCGTCCATTAATACGTGAACGAAATCTGGAATGATATAATCTAACAAACGTTGGTAATGCGTGATTACTAAAACAGCGTTGTTTTCGTTTTTCAATTTGTTAACGCCATTAGCTACGATACGAAGTGCGTCAATATCAAGACCAGAATCGGTTTCGTCAAGAATAGCGATTTTTGGTTCTAACATTGCCATTTGGAAAATTTCGTTACGTTTCTTTTCTCCACCAGAAAAACCTTCGTTTAATGAACGTGACAAGAATTTTCTGTCCATTTCCAATAATTCTGATTTCTCACGAATTAATTTCAACATTTCGTTGGCTGGCATTTCTTCTTGTCCGTTAGCTTTTCTCTTTTCGTTAATCGCAGTTTTGATGAAATTCGTAACGGAAACTCCCGGAATTTCAACTGGATATTGAAACGACAAGAAAACACCTTTATGCGCTCTCTCTTCTGGTGCTAATTCAGAAATATCCTCACCTTCTAAAAGGATTTCGCCTTCAGAAACTTCATAATTTTCATTTCCTGCAATAATAGAAGAAAGTGTTGATTTTCCGGCACCATTTGGTCCCATAATGGCGTGAACTTCTCCTGCTTTTATTTCAAGATTAATTCCTTTTAATATTTCTTTGTCTTCAACCGAAGCGTGTAAATTTTTTATTGATAACATTTTTTGAATGTGTTTTTTATTCTGATTTAATATTGATTATCCAACTGATCCTTCCAACGAAATTTCTAATAATTTTTGCGCTTCAACTGCAAATTCCATTGGTAATTTATTTAAAACTTCTTTACTGAAACCGTTTACAATCAATGCAATAGCTTTTTCGGTTGGAATTCCTCTTTGATTACAATAGAATACTTGATCTTCTCCGATTTTTGAAGTAGTTGCTTCGTGTTCAATTTTGGCACTTGAATTTTTACTTTCGATATATGGAAAAGTATGTGCACCACAATTATTCCCCATTAAAAGAGAATCACATTGTGAGAAGTTTCTAGCATTGTCTGCATTAGCACTAATTCTAACCAAACCTCTGTAACTGTTTTGCGATTTTCCTGCCGAAATTCCTTTAGAAATGATTGTCGATTTAGTGTTTTTTCCTAAATGAACCATTTTAGTTCCGGTATCCGCTTGTTGAAAATTATTGGTTACGGCAATCGAATAAAATTCTCCAATTGAATTGTCACCTTTTAAAACCACTGATGGATATTTCCAAGTGACAGCCGAACCTGTTTCAACTTGCGTCCATGAAATTTTTGCGTTTTTCTCGCAAATTCCTCTTTTGGTAACGAAGTTAAAAACTCCACCTTTTCCTTCTTTATTTCCTGGATACCAGTTTTGAACTGTTGAATATTTTATTTCGGCATTATCTAAAGCAATAAGTTCTACAACTGCAGCGTGCAATTGGTTTTCATCACGACTCGGCGCTGTACAACCTTCTAAGTAAGAAACATAACTGCCTTCGTCAGCAATAAGAAGTGTTCTTTCAAATTGACCAGTTCCTGCTTGATTGATGCGGAAATACGTTGATAATTCCATCGGACAACGAACACCTTTTGGAATGTAACAGAAACTTCCGTCAGAGAAAACCGCTGAATTTAGCGCAGCATAAAAATTATCTCTTTGAGGTACAACCGTTCCTAAATACTTCTGAACCAATTCTGGATATTCGCGAATAGCTTCTGAAATACTCATGAAAATGATACCTTTTTCAGCCAATGTTTTCTTGAAAGTAGTCGCTACAGAAACAGAATCTACTACAATATCCATTGCAACATTATTCAATTTCTTTTGTTCGTCGATAGATATTCCTAACTTTTTATACATTTCTAAAAGGTCTGGATCAACATCGTCAAGTGTTTTGTTTGGATCAGCTTTTTTAGGTGCTGAATAGTATGAAATTGCTTGAAAATCTGGTTTTTCATAATGAACATTTGCCCATTCTGGTTCAACCATTTCTTGCCATGCACGAAACGCTTCAATACGCCAATCGGTCATCCATTGAGGTTCATCTTTCTTTTTAGAAATCGCACGAACAATATCTTCGTTTAACCCAATAGGAAACGTTTCCGAATCCAAATCGGTGTAGAATCCATATTCGTATTCTTTATTTTCTAATTCGACTTTTAAGTCGTCTTCAGTATATTTTGCCATAGTTTTTTATAACGAAAATGATTCTCCGCAACCACAAGTTCTACTTGCATTTGGATTATTAAATACAAATCCTTTTCCGTTCAATCCGCCAGAAAATTCTAAAATTGTTCCTGCTAAATACAAAAACGATTTCTTCTCAACGGCTATTTTTACATTATTATCTTCAAAAACTTTATCGTTTTCACCCAACTCTTTGTCAAATTTTAATTCATATGACAAACCTGAGCAACCACCACTTTTTACGCCTACTCTAACGTAATCTTTGGCAGCGTCAAAACCGTCATCTTTCATCATATCGATGATTTTTTTGCTTGCTGAATCAGAAACTTTTATCATTGCTTATTTTGATTTTGTCTAAATTAATGGCAAAGTTACTACAATTATCGATTTTATCAACAAACACTAACATTTTTATAACTAATGTTTCCATAGAAAAAATTGATTTTATCGTTTATCAAACCAACCTATTTAGTAAATTGCAACGTTTTTAAAATTAAAAATCATGAAACTTTACCCAATTGAAGCTGGAAATTTTAAATTAGATGGTGGTGCCATGTTTGGTGTAGTGCCAAAAACCATTTGGAATAAAACCAATCCGGCAGACGAAAATAATCTTATTGACATTGCAGCTCGTTGTCTTTTAATTGAAGAAGGAAATCGCTTAATCCTTATAGACACTGGAATGGGAAACAAACAGTCAGAGAAATTTTTTAGTTATTATTCGCTTTGGGGAAATCATTCCTTAGATAAATCATTAGCTAAATATGGTTTTCATCGTGATGATGTAACCGACGTTTTCATGTCGCATTTGCATTTTGATCATTGTGGCGGAAGCGTTAATTGGAACAAGGACAAAACAGGTTATGAAGTTGCTTTCAAAAACGCCAAATTTTGGACCAATGAAAACCATTGGGAATGGGCAACCAAACCAAATCAGCGCGAAAAAGCATCATTTCTTTCAGAAAATATTTTGCCTATGCAAGAAAGTGGGCAACTTAATTTCATTAAAAGACCTGAAAGTGATTTCTTAGAAAAGTCGGAACTTGATTTTGGAATTTTCTTCGTTGATGGGCACACAGAAAAAATGATGATTCCGCATATTCAATATCAAGATAAAACTATTGTTTTTTGCGCCGATTTGATTCCAACTGCCGGACATTTACCTTTACCATATGTCATGGGATATGATACTCGACCACTTTTAACAATGCCTGAAAAATCAAAGTTTTTAGAAAATTGTGCAGAAAATAACTTTTATTTATTGTTAGAACACGATGCACACAACGAAATCATCACAGTAGAAAAAACAGAAAAAGGCATTCGATTGAAAGAAGTTTTTAAATGTGAAGATATCTTAATCTAATGTTAATCATTTTTAAATTCTAATAAAACTAAATACTTTTAAACCAATTTTTTAAAATAATAATAATGAAATTAATAAAACCTTTTTTTATCTCCGCTGTAGTAGCGCTTGCACTTACAAGTTGTAGCCCATCATTAGCTCCAATGGTTGGAACAAATCCAGCAAATATTGATAAAACTCCATTAAAAACAACTCCAATTAGTGAAGCCGACATGCTTAGATGGAGTCATTTAGATTTAACAAATGATACAATTCCTGGAATGAGTGTTGATAAAGCTTATAAAGAGCTTTTGAAAAGTAAAAAAGGGACAAAAATTATAGTTGGTGTAGTAGATTCTGGTCTTGACATCGATCACGAAGACTTGAAAGGTAAAATCTGGACTAATAAAAAAGAAATTGCTGGTAACAAAAAAGACGACGACAATAATGGATATACTGATGATGTTCATGGTTGGAACTTTTTAGGTGAAGCAACCGACGAGAATTTAGAGTTAACTCGTATTGTAAAAAAAGGTCCAAACACTCCAAATTATGCTGAAGCTAAAGCTGAATTAGATGCTAAATTAGCAGAAATGATGCAATACAAACCTCAAATGGATATGATTTCTAAGGCTGATAAAGCGATTAAAACTCATTTGAAAAAAGAAACATATACTATTGATGATTTGAAAAAAATTGTTACCACGGATGCTGCTTTAAATCAAAACAAAATGATAATGTTGAGCGTTGCGACACAAGTTGGTCCAAATTTTCAAGAGGAAATGAAAGGTCAAATAGATTATGTATACGATCAAATTAACTATAACTTGAATGTAAATTTTGATGGTAGAAAAGCCGTTGGCGATAATCCAGAAGACATCAATGATAAAAAATATGGTAACGGAAACGTAAAAGGTCCGGATGTTGAAGATGCGCTTCATGGTACACACGTAGCTGGAATTATTTCTCAAGTAAAAGGAAACAATAAAGGTGGAGATGGTGTTGTAAATAGTAATGTAGAAATAATGGCCCTTCGTGCTGTTCCAAACGGAGATGAATATGATAAAGATATTGCATTGGCTATTCGCTATGCTGTAGATAATGGTGCTAAAGTAATTAATGGAAGTTTTGGAAAAGACTATTCGCCACATTCTGATTGGGTTCAAGACGCTATAAAATATGCTGCAAGTAAAGACGTATTAATCGTTCATGCTGCAGGAAATGATTCTAAAAACATTGATACGGCTCCAAATTTCCCAACAGATGAAGTAAATGGAGTTGAAGTTGCTGATAATCTTATCACAATTGGAGCTTTAAACCACGAATATGGATCAAAACTTGTTGCTGATTTCTCAAATTATGGTTTAAAAAACGTTGATGTTTTTGCTCCTGGAGTTAAAATTTATGCCACTATTCCAAACAACAAATACAAATACGAACAAGGAACATCAATGGCATCACCAAATGCTGCTGGAGTAGCTGCGTTAATTCGTTCTTATTACCCAAATTTAACAGCATCTCAAGTGAAACATATTCTAATGGATTCTGGAACTCCAATATCAGCAAATGTTGTTGTAGGTGAGCAAAAAACTACTGTTCCATTTTCAAGCACTTGTGTTTCAGGTAAAATTGTTAATGCTTACAATGCTTTGTTAATGGCAGAACAAATGTCAAAAAAATAAAAAACCATAGTATTAAACTAATGGAAGAGCATAACGTTCTTCCATTTTTTATTTAAAAATCTAATGAAAAAATTTATTGCTCTTTCTTTTTTTATTATAAGTTTTTCGACTTCTTTTTCGCAAAGTAATAGTTATTGGCAACAAAAAGCTGATTACAAAATGGAAGTTTCGATGGATGTTAAAACATACCAATACAAAGGAAAACAAGAATTAATTTACACTAATAATTCTTCAGATACTTTACGAAAAGTTTTCTACCATTTGTATAATAACGCTTTTCAACCAGGAAGTGAAATGGATATGCGATTGCAGTCTGTAAAAGACCCAGATGGCAGAATGGTAAATAAAATTAAAGTTGACGATAAAACAACTAAAAATGAAAGTCGAATAGCCAAATTATTACCAGCTGAAATTGGTTATTTACACATTTCAAATTTTAAACAAGACGGCCAAAGTGCTGTTGCTAAAGAAGTAGAAACTATCTTAGAAGTTACTTTAGCAAAACCTATCTTACCAGGTAAAACGACAACTTTCACATTAGATTTTGATGGACAAGTTCCGCTTCAAATTCGCCGTTCTGGACGAAATAACAAAGAAGGTGTAGAACTTTCGATGGCACAATGGTATCCAAAAATTGCCGAATTTGATTTTGAAGGATGGCATGCCGATCCTTACATAGCAAGAGAATTTCATGGTGTTTGGGGTAACTTTGATGTAAAGATTACAATCGATAAAAAATATCTTTTAGGAGGAACTGGTTATCTTCAAAACGGAAATGAAATTGGATATAACTATCAAAAAGAAGGTATTGAAGTTAAAATCCCTAAAAAACAAAAAACGTTAACTTGGCATTTTGTTGCGCCTATGGTTCACGATTTTACTTGGGCTGCTGATAAAAATTATCTTCATGATGTTGTAAAAACCGATTTCGGAACAACACTTCATTTTATATACAAAAACAATCCTAAAATTCTTGAAAACTGGAAACAAGCTCAACCAAAAACTGTTGCGTTAATGAACTATTTCAACACTACTGTTGGTAAATATCCATATGAGCAATATTCTGTTATTCAAGGTGGTGATGGCGGAATGGAATATGCAATGTGTACCCTAATTTTGGGAGAAGGAACTTTTGAAGGACTTGTTGGAGTAATTGCCCACGAAATGGGACATTCATGGTTTCAACATGTGCTGGCAACAAACGAAAGTAAACATTCTTGGATGGACGAAGGATTTACCTCTTTTATTGAAGATTTGGGAGTCAACGAACTTGCCGAGAAAAAATCAGCTAATCCTTTTGCTGGTTCTTATAAATCGTACATAAATTTGGCTAATTCTGGCAAAGAACAACCACTTTCAACACATTCAGATCGATATGACGAAAATAGAAGTTATAGCATCGCTTCTTACAGCAAAGGTGAACTTTTCTTAACTCAGTTAGAATATCTTATTGGAAAAGAGAATTTGATGAAAACAGTAAAAAGATTTTACTCAGAATTTAAATTCAAACATCCAACGCCTAATGACATTAAACGAACAGCAGAAAGAGTTTCGGGAGCAAATCTAGATTGGTATTTAACCGATTGGACTAAAACTTTGAACACTATTGATTACGGAATTAAAAATGTTGAAAGCGCAACTGATGGCATCAAAAAAACTGGTGTTTCTCTCGAAAGAATTGGAAGAATGCCAATGCCAATAGATGTTTTGGTAGAATATACTGATGGTACAAAAGAGAGTTTTTACATTCCTTTACGAATGATGAGTTTTGAAAAAGAAAATCCAACACCAGAAATTAAAAGAACTATTCTAAAAGATTGGGCTTGGGGAAACCCGAATTATTTCTTTGAAATTGATAAAGAGAAAACAGCAATTAAAAAAATCACTATTGATCCTAGCGGTTTAATGGCAGATGTGAAACCAGATAATAATTCTTACGAAATAAAATAAACCAAAAAGCGTTCTAAAGTTGGAACGCTTTTTTTGGAATAGAATTTGTAGTTTTACACTCGATTAAATTTCTTATTTATGAAACCTTTACATTTTATACTTTTTTTACTTACCCTAAACCTAGGTTTACACAAAACCTCAGCACAAGTTTACACTTTCAAAACGAGTAGTTTGAGTGTTATGGATAAAAATTCTAAAGGTGGTTGGAACGAATGGACCGAATTTAAAAAAGCCGAAATTATAATTACTTTAGATGCAAATAAAGATCGATTTGTTATCAATTCAAAAGAACTTCAATTGTATAAAATTGAATCCTATCTTGAAAAAGTTTCAAATGAAAATGATGACACTTTAGGTTTTATTTGCACTGATAATGATGGTGTTAAATGTGCTATTCTAATTGTCACTCGCAAAAAAGAAAACAATAGAATGCAGTTTTACATCAACTATCCTGACTTGAAAATGGTTTACAATATTTATACTACCAAATAGTTTGTCAACAGAAGTGGATTTCAAATATCCGAAAAAAGAAAAACTTAAAAGCAGAAAAACAATCGATTTGCTTTTTACTGAAGGAAAATCTGTCTCAAAATTTCCTTTGCGATTGGTTTATACACCTATAGAAGACTGTGAAGGAAAAATAAAATTTGGCGTTTCTGTTTCTAAAAAACATTTCAAACATGCCGTAGATAGAAATTATTTCAAACGCGTTTTACGAGAATGTTACAGATTAAATAAACATTTGATACACGATAATTTAGACCAAAAATATGCTGTTATGTTTTTTTATCAAACTAAAGAAAGGCTGAGTTATGCTGAAATAAATGAAAAAACAATTTTGCTTTTCGAAAAATGGATAGCCGTTCTTAAAGAAGAACATTTGAAATTGAATTCTTAAGGATAAATTAAAAAATTAGTTTTCTAATCATATTACAATATATTTGACACTGTTTATTACATTCGTAAATTCATAATACAAGAAAAAAGAAATATAATTATGTTTCAATACTTTAAAAAAAGATATATAATTCCGATTGTTGCCTCAGGTTTTTTATTTGTTGGCGCTAGTTTCAAAGACGATTTTTTTGAAATTGCAAAGCAAATTGAAATTTTCACAACACTTTTCAAAACCGTAAATCAAAACTATGTTGATGAAGTAAATCCTTCTGAATTGATGGATAAAGCTATCAAAAGTATGTTGGCCGATTTAGATCCGTATACTAATTATTTCAACGAACAAGATGTTGTAAAATTTAAAATCAACAACACTGGCGAATATACTGGAATTGGAGCGATGATTACTCGAAAAGAAGATAAGCTAATCATAAAAGAACCATACAAAGGATTTCCTGCCGACAAAGCCGGATTAAAAGCTGGTGATGCCATTATTCAAATTGGTGATGTGCTTTTAGCAGATTTTAAAGAAGATGCTTCTCAATTGTTAAAAGGAGCTAAAAACACTAAAGTTGAGGTAAAATACCTTCGTCAAGGAAAAACGCTAACTGCACAAATTGTTTTGGATGAAGTTGAAATAAAAGCCGTTCCGTTTTTCTCGAAAATTGATGAAAAAACAGGATATATTGTGCTTTCTGCTTTCAACAGAAAAACCACTCAAGAAACTAAAGAAGCACTTGAAAAACTAAAAGCAGATGGTGCCGAAAGAATTATTTTAGATTTAAGAGGAAATCCGGGAGGTCTTTTAAACGAAGCTGTAAATGTGTGCAATCTTTTCGTACCAAAAGGTGAAGTTATTGTAACTACTAAATCTAAAAATCCTAAGTATAATGTTACTTACAAGACAACTAGAGAGCCTATTGATTTGCAAATTCCACTAGCGATTATTGTTGATGGAAAAAGTGCATCGGCTTCTGAAATTGTTTCTGGTGCTTTGCAAGATTTAGATCGTGCTGTTGTAATTGGTAGCCGAAGTTTCGGAAAAGGTTTGGTTCAAAGACCAATTGATATGACTTATGGAACTCAAGTAAAAGTTACAATTTCTCGTTATTATACACCATCAGGAAGATGTATTCAAGCATTAGACTATTGGCATAAAGACAAAGACGGAAAAGCTACTCGTACAGATGCTTCAAAATATACAGCCTTCAAAACCAAAAAAGGAAGAACAGTTTATGATGGTGGAGGAATTCAGCCTGATGTAGAATTGGAAGAAACTAAACTAAGCACTATTGCTGAGGTACTTCAAAAGAACGATGGCATTTTTAATTATGTAACTAATTACTACTACAAAAATCCTTCGCTTGGAGATAAAATTCCAACCATTACTGATGCAGATTTTGCAGACTTTAAAGCGTTTTTGAAAAAAGAAAAAATCAGCTTCGATACGGAAACAGAATTGGCTTTGAAAAACACTTTAGAAAAAGCTAAAAAAGAAAAAATTGACGAATCTATTAAAGCTCAATACGATCAATTATTTGCTGCTCTACAAAAAAGTGAAGAAGCTCTTTTAGATAAAAATCAGAAGGAAATTAAGAAATTAATTCTGGATGAAATCATTAAACGTTATCAATACAAAGAAGGATTGTACCAATATTATGTAAAAAATAATCCAGAAATTGCTAAAGCGAATTCTATATTGGCTAACCCAACTGAGTACAACAAAATACTACAATAATGTTTCGATTTTTAAAATATTTACCGCTTTTATTTTTTGGTTTTATTTCGGCTCAAGAGGAAGCTGTTTATTCTGTTTACTTTGAATTTGATAAATTTTCTTTAGATGATAAACAAGCTAAAGAGGTAGTCAATTTCATTAAAAATACGGATTCTACTAGAATTGAATCGGTACAAATTTTTGGTTACACCGATGACATTGGAAAAGAAGCTTATAATTTTAAACTTTCTACCAATAGAGCCAATACCATTCAAAATAAACTGATAGAAAATGGTATCAAAAACAAAATCATCGTTACCATTGAAGGAAAAGGAAGGATACTCATTGATGATGACATTGTAGATAATCTTCCCGAAAAACGCTCTAAAAATCGTCGTGTGGACGTTGTTTTAAACCTCAAAGAACTTCCTAAATTAGTTTTACCTGGGTTTTACAATATGATTCAAAAAAATCATGTGGTTGGCGATCATATTTATCTTGAAAATATTCTTTTTGATAAAGGTAGCAGTCACCTTACAACTAAAGCCAAAAGTGAATTAGACAAAGTTGCGCTTTTGTGTTTGAGATATAAAAACATTGAGTTTGAAATTCAAGGACATGTTTGTTGCACGCCACCCAATCAAAAAGAGGCTATTGATAAAGACACTAAAAAACGTCAATTATCTACCAACAGAGCACAATCTGTCTATAAATATTTGGCTTTTAGAAGAGTTCCAAAAAACAGAATGACATTCAAAGGATACGGAAATACTGTTCCGCTTGGTAAAGAACCAGAATATGACCGACGTGTTGAGCTGGTAATTACCAAGATATAATTTATGAACCGAATTTATTTGTTGTTCCTTTTTTGTTGTTCCATTCTCTATTCACAAGAAGAACAAAAATCAATTGTAGTTTTATTTAATTCAAACGAATTCGCTTTATCTTCTGAAGCTGAAGGATTTTTAAGTGCTTTTTTTTCTGATGAAACTTTAGTCATTTCATCAATTTCAATTGAAGGCTTTTGTGATGATATTGGCTCTATAGAAAACAACTTGATTTTATCTACAAATAGAGCACAATCAGTTGCAAATTATTTGAAAAAGGGATTTAATCTGAATTGCAACTCTATTCTTGGCAAAGGTGAACTTCCATTGATGAATTCTTCTGTTGATGAATCTAGAAAAAACAATAGAAAAGCTATTCTAGAAATTACTTTTTCTAAAAGTTATGAAGATAATATTGTATCAAACAAAGACTCTGAAAACCGTTACAAAAATTACAAAACCTTTTCAGATAAATTAGTTGTTGGTGATAAAATCATTATCAAAAATCTACTTTTTAAAGGTAGTTTAACGATTTTTGAAAATCCAGAAGAGGCAATTATTGAACTTGAAAAAATAGTAGTTTATCTAAATGAAAATCCCAACACAACTATCGAAATTCAAGGTCATGTTTGTTGCATAGGAAGCGCTCATAGCGATGCTCACGACCGATTTTCTGGCAAAAATAACTTATCACATACCAGAGCTAAAAAAGTATATGACTATTTAACTGAAAAAGGAATCTCGCCTAACCGAATGACTCACATGGGTTACGGAAGAAAATTTCCTATTCCTGGTGGAATTGAATCTGATAATAAACGTGTAGAGATTTTAATTACAAAGATTTAATACTCTCGTTTCATTTCGATATGCGGAATATCGTCTTCTAGATACATTTCGCTTGTTTGAACAAAATCATGGCTTTCGTAGAATTTCTTTAAATACAATTGAGCTGAAATAGTTATTTTGGTTTCATTAAAATACGTTTCTATTCCTGAAATTGCTTGCTGCATCATTTCGTGTCCAAATTTTTTATCGCGCACTTCTGGATGAACAATAACTCTTCCTATGGAAGCATTATCGAAATAGTCTCCAGCATTAAACAATCTTGCGTAGGCTACAATTCTGCCTTCTAACTCGCCAAGTAAGTGTAATGCTTTTTCATCTTTACCATCAATGTCTTGATAAACGCAATTTTGCTCCACTACAAAGACAAGAGAGCGAAGTTGCAGTAAAGAATATAGTTCTTGAAGAGATAGTTCGTTAAATCGCTTTATTTTCCATTTAATGCTTTCTGCCATTTTATTTCTTTTTTAAAAACTGAACCGATTTAATAATGGATTCCAATTCGAACATTAAATCTCTTTTTTGTTTTGATGGTGCGTAGCAAAATCCTTCAATTATTAAAATTCTGTTGTTGGTTTTGTCAATAATAGCATAATTGATGAATGGTCCGTTCATTGACTCGTGAAGTAATTCCCAATTTCCTTTGGTTTCAAAAGTTTCTCTATTGAAAATTTTGGTTTTAGAAAAATACGGTGAAAATGCTGGTTCTGTAATCATTCTAGTTTTTGGAACAGCTCCATGAATATAAATTCTACCAATAGAATCGCGAATTTGAATTATTCTGTTGACAGCTTTACCATTGTCTTTAATGCTATTAAGTGGTACTTGATAAAAAACCAAACTCATGTTACCGCTTGTGATATCTTTTTTGAACCAAATAAACTTTTTTCCATGCATTACCATTCGGTATTTAGAAGGAATGTTAATCTTGATATTGAATTTTTCTACTACTTTTTTGAAATCCAAAACAGAGTCTTTTTTTATTCTGTCTTGAAAAACCTTGATTTCTGAAGTTTTTATTCTGCTAATAATAAGCGAATCATTTGCTTGAATAGTATCTAAAATCTCTTGAACCGTTTTACCTGAAACATGAACAACTACTTGAGGATTAGCATATTCATTATTTTCAATTCTAAACTGACTTTTAGCTTCTTTTTTAACAACAATAATATTTCTACTATTGCTCATAAAACCTTCTAGTAGTTTTACTGGATATTGATTCAATGTAAAAATAGGTTCTTCTTGAGGCAAACCTACAACTGGTGATGCAAATTTATTTCGTACGCTATCACCAATTTCTCCATTCCAAAGTTGGTCGTCGATAATAACGGCAACTTCGTTAGTTTTTCGAGAAGTTTCACTAGTGTTTTTAACTTCTTTAGAATCGCAAGAAGTTAGAAAAATAGCTACAATAGAAAATAAAAAAAGGGCTTTATTCATGATTAGAAATAAAGCCCAAATTTATGTAAGATTTTTGTATTATCCGTTAATTTTTAATTTCATTCCAGGTTGGATGCTTTCGCCTTTAATGTTATTCCATTTTTTAATGTCTGAAATGGTAACTCCAGGGAATTTTTGAGAAATACTAAATAAAGAATCTCCTTTTCTTACTTGGTACATTTTCTCTTTAGCTTTCTTCTGATTGGCTGCATAATCGTTTTTCTTAGCTTTTTTATCAGCGTTAGAAACAATTTCTTCTTTACCAACAATTAATTTGTCACCTTCTTTGATATTTGTATCTGAAAGCGAGTTTAATTCTAATAAATCATTAACAGTTGTATTGTATTTTCTAGCAATAGTTCCAAGATATTCACCTTTACCAACTACGTGTTCAATATTTTTTAGTTCTCCTTTAGAAATTGATTCCTCTTTAACTTCTGCTAAACTTTCACCTGAAATAATTAATTGCGTTCCTACTTTTACATTGGTATCAATTAAATTATTCCATTCTTTAATGTTTTGAACTGTTACATTGTTTTTCTTAGCAATAGCTGTCAAATTATCACCTTTAGCTACAACATAATAGTTTTCAGATTTTGAAGTTGTATCAACTTTCTCCTCTTTTTTCGCTTTAGAAATTTTTGGTTCAACTGTTGCTATTTCTTCTTTTTTAGATGCAAAAGGCTGTTTAACTTCTTTCTTAACGGTTGTAACTACTTTCTCGTTTTTAATAATTTTTAGGTTATCGCCTAGACCAATATTGCTTCCTTTTATTTTGTTCCATTTCTTAATGTCGGTAACAGAAACTTCATATTTATCAGCAATTTCACCAAGTACATCACCTTTTTTAACTTTATGATATTTAGTAACATCTTTATAAGTTACTACTTTTTCTGTCTTAAAAACTTTTTCTGCTTTTACTTCATTTGAAGCAATGCTGGTGTTTTCATTAGAAATTACTTTAGGCAATTTCGTTGCAACTGAATCGGCTTTTGAATCTTTTTTGTCTTTGTAAGCTATTCTTTCTGTAGAGACAATTTTAAGATTTCTTCCCAAAGGCGCTTTGTTGCTTCTTAATCCATTCCATTTTTTAATATCACCAATTGAAACTTGATATTTATCTGCAATTTCGCTAAGATTATCTCCTTTCCTTACTTTATGATATTTGGTTCTAGTGGTAAATTCTCTCTCGGCAAAAGCTACATTAGTAGAATCATTTTGTTTTACAGATGCTAGACGCTCATAAGGACGTTCTCTTTTGTCTGCTTGATATTTTACATAAGCATAAACCTTGTCTTCGTTGGAAGCAAAAATTGCAATCTTATCTTTTGGTAATCTCAAGAAGTTTTTTTCACCAGAAATTGCTGGAATTTCATTTCTCTTAAACGAAGGATTGAAAAACTGGATTTCAGCTACTGGAACATCTAACAAATCTGAAATTTGCTTAAACGTCATGTGGTTTTTAATCATTATTGTATCGGTTGCAAAATGATTGGCAACAGCTTTATTCGGAACTATTCCGTGTTCTTTATGATATTCAAAAATATACATTGTTGCTAAAAAAGCTGGAAGATATCCTTGAGTTTCCTTTGGAAGATTTTTTCTAATGTTCCAATAATTTTGTTGACCTCCTGAACGACGAATAGCTTTGGCAACATTTCCAGGACCAGAATTATAAGACGCTAAAACTAAATCCCAATCACCAAAAATTTTGTACATATTGGTCATGTATTGGGTTGCCGCTTGACTTGCTCTTAGTGGATCGCTTCTTTCATCAACATAGGAAGTAATGTTCAAACCATATTGTTTTCCTGTTTGATACATAAATTGCCACAAACCTGTTGCACCAACTCTAGAAACCGCTCTCGGATTTAAAGCAGATTCAACAACAGCAAGATATTTAATTTCTAATGGGATGTTTTGAACCGCTAAAGCTTCTTCAAATATTGGAAAATAAAACTGAGATATTCCCATCAAACGTTCAAATCCTTTTTTTCTATTTTTTAAGAATGACTTAATAACATTTTCTAAACCAATGTTGTACTCAATATTGAAAGGTGATTTTTCGTCTAATTTCTTTAAACGTTCTTTCAATAATTCTGTTGGTAATTCGTAATCAACAGGTTTATCGATATCAATATTTTTTATATCTTCTAGAAGTGTGCTGTAAACGTCTAAAGAGGTTAATTCTTTCATCCAAAGACTATCAATACATGAAGCCATTTCGTCATTAACGAAAGTTGCTTTTATTGAATCTAAGTAGGAAATTTTGGTCTCTTTTTTTACAATCGAATCTTGTTGTGTTGCAACTTCTTGTCCGAAAACAACTGAAGAAGCTACCAAAAGAAACGCTGTTAATTTATTTTTTATAATCATATTTTGTATTCTCAAAAATTTGTTAATCAGCATTTTATGCTAAAATGCAAAGTTACTAACTATAACGCAACAATATGTTTAATTATTGTTAAAGTCTTTTTTTAGTCTAAAATTGCCTGGATTCCTGGTAAAACTCTTCCTTCAAGCATTTCTAACATAGCTCCGCCACCAGTAGAAACGTAACTCATTTTATCTTCTAACCCGAACTGTTTTACCGCTGAAACTGAGTCGCCACCACCAACAAGTGAGAAAGCGCCATTTGCAGTGGCTTCTGCAATATATTCACCCAAAGTAATGGTTCCGTGAGCAAATTTTTCCATTTCAAAAACACCTAACGGACCATTCCAAAGGATTGTTTTTGAATCCATTATAATTTTTTTGAAATTTTCTAATGATTTTGGTCCTGCATCAAGTCCTTGCCATCCGTCAGGAATTTCACGAACATCAACAATTTGTGTTTCTGCATCATTTGAAAAAGCATTGGCAGCAACAACATCAACTGGAATATGAATGTGAACGCCTTTTTCTTTAGCTTTATGTAAAATTTCGATAGCTAAATCTAGTTTATCGTCTTCACAAATAGAATCTCCTACTTTTCCTCCCAAGGCTTTGATGAATGTAAAAGTCATTCCACCACCAATAATCATGTGGTCTACCTTATCTAAAATATTTTCAATAACGGTAATTTTAGAAGAAACTTTAGAGCCGCCAAGAATAGCGGTAACTGGTTTGACAGAATTATTTAAAACTCTATTCAAACTATCTATTTCTTTTGCCAAAAGCAATCCGAAACATTTTTGATTTGGGAAAAATTGTGCAACAATTGTTGTAGAGGCATGAGCTCTGTGGGCAGTTCCAAAAGCATCATTTACATAGATATCTCCAAGTTGAGAAAGTTCTCTAGCAAAATCAATATCTCCAGCTTCTTCTTCTGCATAAAAACGTAAATTTTCTAGAAGTAAAACTTGACCTGGTTGTAAATTTGCAGCAGCATTAAAAGCAACTTCGCCTCTACAATCTGAAGCAAATTCCACATTTGTTCCAAGAACTTCTGAAACTGTTTTAACGATATGTTTTAAAGAATATTTTTCTTCTTTTCCTTTTGGTCTTCCTAAGTGCGACATTAGAATTACACTTCCACCATCTGCAAGAATTTTATCAATTGTTGGTTTTGCAGCTTCAATTCTATTGGTGTCTGTAACATTAAAATTTTCGTCTAACGGAACATTAAAATCTACTCTGATTAAAGCTTTTTTATCTTTGAAATTGAAATCGTTTAAGGTTTTCATTTAAATTGCAGTGTTAATTGATATTAATCTGCAAATATAAGTATTTTGTTTTTTATTAAAAATGAGAAATATCAGGTCTATTCGCTATCTGTTTTTTCGTCACGCACTGAGTGAATTTTTACTCCTTCACGTCCGAAAATACTACATTTAAAATCAATTTCTTTAATGATTTCTGGAAACATATTTTTCTTTTCTAGAACTGATTTGTAGATTCCGTATATAAGTATATTAATCGTCATTGTCTGTAATTAGTGCGTTGTTATTGTTTACTGATAAAATCCAAAGTTTACCTTGATAGGTGTTGTTTATTTTAGAAAGATACAATGCTTGCGCTTCTTGCTCATTGTCGACCTTTTTTAAATAAACATATTTATAATTATTCATTGGATTAATTAACACTTTTGGTGTCAATCCTTTTGATTTTAGTAAATTGAAAAAGTTAACCGAATTTTCTGAAACTGAAAACACATTGGCAACAATATAATATCCTCTTGGTTCATTTGGTATAGAGACAATCTGAACATCAAAAAGTTCTTTTTTGTTTGGTTCTTTTATTGCAACTTCTTGTTTAATAGGCTGCTCTTTTTTACTTGCATCGGCAATCAAATCATTATTGTTTTTGTTGATTGCTAAAATCTGAATTCTATCTTCGTAAGTATCATCTAGTTTTGAAAGATATAAATCGACTATTTCATTTAAATCATTGTTTTTCTTTAGATAAACATATCGATAATTGTTTAAAACATTAGTAAAAAAGTCGGCTTCGATATCTTTTGATTTTAGAAAAGTTACAAATTCTATTGCGCTTTGTTCTGTTTTAAAAATATTAGCTATTATATAATAACCTGTAGTTGCAGATGAAATTGATGCAGTTTGTACTTCAATAATGTTATTTTTACTATCTATAAAAGTGTTTTTTCTATTTCTGTTTATTGAAGAACTTGTTCTATAATCTTCGATTAAAAAATCTTTGTTGGCTGGTATAAATTTTATCAGATTATTTTTTGAATTGACTTTCAATGGTTTGTCATCATTTGTTGCATAATTAATTTCACCAATTGATGGCGTTACTTCTACTCCAAATGCAGTAAAAAACATAAAACATCTATCACCTACTGATTTTAATCTTAATGTAGCTTCTTTGATATTATTTCCAATGATTGTATTATTAGGATTTGGTATTGTAAACAAACATGTGTCGTAACCTAATGTGTTTTTACTATCAGGATATCTATTAATAAAATTCTGATTTTCTATCGTAATCGAACTATTAAAAAAGTTGTTATCTTTTCTAATGTTTGTGCTTAATGGTGTGAAAAGTTTGCTTTCGTTGGAACTAAAAAGTAATTGATCACCAAAAAGGTTGTTATCTCCTTCTAAAGAGGCACAAGCAATTTTTGCTCTAACATTTCCTTCTGGTAAAGTTTGAAATCCATTAAATACAATATCTGTTGACTTGTCTGTTACACCAGCGAAACCATCATAACTTGATACAAATTTTCCACTCATATTTTGGTCTTCGTAGACAATAAAAATAGTCCATCCTGCAGAAACTCCACCTTCTATTATTCCTTGAGTTGCTTTTACGTTAGCAACTGAATAAACACCCGAAGCATTTGATAATTCTTTTAAATAATCTGTGATATCAGCGTAAACTGCATAGGGAGCAATTTCATCAAACTCATTTTTGCCAGCTCCATCAAATATAACTTGACCCGAAACATCTATGTATTTCTCTTTGTTAGGTAATTTTAATTTTACACTAGAAAAAGTTCCTCTTGAAGCGTCTGATGGAATAAACTTTTTTTCTGATTTTTGAATTCCCGCATTATAACGATAGGTTCCTGACCAATAAAGTCCTGCATAAACAATTTTTTTTCTGTTTGAATTTTCAAGATATAACTCTGCACTACTTGAAGAAAAAGTAGATTCATCTTCATCAATATCAATATAAGCCATATCAAATTCATCATTCAATTTTGCATAAGAAGTAAGATTATAGTAAGGTTCGTTTGGACCGCTTGTAAAGTCAACTCTGTTTACACTATTATTGGCAATTATAGTCATATCGCCTTTCACAAATCCTTGGTAACGAATTTTAAACGGAACCGAAAGTTGAGCAAAATTGATAGTGCTAACCAATAACATAGTTAGCAAAACTATTTTTCGAAGAGTATTTTTAGCATTCATGATTCTAAGTTTTTTAGATTGGGGTCTTTAAAACATTTGAAATAATGGTTATTAACAATCCAAAATTATAACAAATATCGATTAAATGTATTTTTTATCCGATTAAATGCTGTTTTTTATTGTTTTTGAGATATATTTCTTGTTGTTTTTAAAAATTTGAACGTTTTTTCTTACGCCTTTTTTAAAGTTATTAACAAAAATAAAGTTATTTTTTATTATCTTTGCTTATGCTTTTTTCAGAAATTTTAGGTCAAGAACACATTAAAAACCACTTAATTAGAAGCGCAAGCCTTGGAAGAATTCCTCACGCGCAACTATTTGTTGGTCAAGAAGGTTGTGGAACTTTAGCAATGGCAATTGCCTACGCACAATATATCGTTTGCCAAAATTCTGGAAATGAAAATATTGGACAGAATGAAGCTTGTAATTTAAAATTCAATCACTTACAACATCCTGATTTACATTTTATATATCCTACAGTTTCTACAGAAGATGTAAAAACAAAACCTAAAAGTTTAGATTTTATTCAAGAATGGCGCCAATTCATTACTGAAAATGTTTGTGGTGGATTGTTTGATTGGTACAAAATATTAGGAGTTCAGAATAAGCAAGGGATGATTCGTGTTGAAGATGCCTCTGAAATATTAAAATCATTAGCACTGAAATCGCACGAAGGAGGATACAAAATAATGATTATTTGGATGGCAGATAAAATGAATTTAGAGGCATCCAATAAACTTTTAAAACTACTTGAAGAACCAACAGATAAAACAGTTTTTATCTTAATTTCTGAAAATGAAGAAGATATAATTCAAACCATTCGTTCACGCTGTCAAGTATTGCATTTTAACGGATTACCAGAAAATGTGATTTCTGAAGCTTTGGTTTCACGTGAAAAAATTGATGAGAAATTAGCATTCAAAATTGCGCATCAAGCTCAAGGAAATTATAATAAAGCATTGCACTTTTTAAAAGAAGACCATGAAGAATTGCCTTTTGAAAAATGGTTTGTCGATTGGGTTCGAGCCGCATTTAGAGCAAAAGGAAATGCCGCAGCTATTCAAGATTTAATTGCTTGGAGTGATCAAATTGCAAGTTTAGGTCGTGAAGCACAGAAGAAATTTTTAAATTATTGTATCGATATGTTCCGACAAGCATTATTGCTGAATTATCAAGCTGAAAAATTGGTCTACATGGAACCAACAGTTGATAAATTTAAACTAGAGAATTTTGCTCCTTTTGTAACAGGAAACAATATCACAGAAATTTTTAAAGAATTATCTGATGCTTCATACCACATTGAACGCAACGGAAATGCAAAAATTATATTGACCGATTTATCAATAAAACTTACTCGTTTAATTCACAAAAAATAAGCTATGAACAATACAGCATCAGTTTTGGTTTTGGTTTTTCTAACTATAACTTTCATAATGTCGGCGCATGATAAGCTTTTTCATTGGAATGATAATATGGCTTGGATGAAACCTCATTTTGAAAAAACTATTCTAAAAAACTTTGTTCCACAAGCTCTTGGAGTTTTGGTCTTTTTTGAATTAATAGCTGGTATTTCTTGCGTTGTAGGAATTATAGAACTTTACATTAATGGTGGTAGAATGTTTGGTTTTTATGGTGCTGTTTTTTCTTGTATCTCACTACTAATGATGTTATTTGGTCAACGATTGGCAAAAGATTTCGATGGCGCTAGAACGATAGCTATTTACTTTGTTATAGCTATTTTAGGTGTTTTTTGGTTGAGCTAAACATTCAAACTCGCTTTAAACATTCTTAATTCTTCCCAAGAAAAATCCTCGCCTAATTGTTCTTTCATTGGTGTTAATGATTCTTCTTTATAACCATAAAATGCTTTCGTTAAAATTTCAATTTTATCTTCTGGCATAATATCGTTGATGCTAACTGCTTTATCTTGAATTAGTTTTGTAAAATGTGATAAAATTGTTGCAACAGTAAGCTTTCTCAAATTGGCAATTTCTTCTATTGTATTTCTTTCTACCCAAAGTTCATAAGTGATTTGAGATGTTGGTTTTTTTGGAGTTTTTTCCGACTTCTTTTTCTTTGGCTCGTAATAACTAACGTCTTCTTTATCTTCTATCAAATTAATGTTGTTTCGTTTGAAATCTTCAACAACTCTCTCAATTTTGTTCAATTTGTAATTCTTTATTTCCGAAGAATTTAAACTATCTTTACTAATGGTTTTTCTATTCATAATAGTTTCCATCAACAATTTGGCTTTCATTAATCGTAATACTGCTTTGGTTTGCAAATCTTCTAAATCTAGCAATTCGTCGTAAAATTGTTTTACTTGTTTAACCCTTTTTATTTCTTCAATTTTATATAAAATTTCGTATTCTAGCTTATCTAGTTTATCAAAAAAATAACTGTAAGCTGCTTGAATTCTATCGTTAATAAACTGATAATCTGTAGTTTCTTGAGAAAATAATTTATTTAGTTGAGAAATAAATTTCCTAGATGGATCAATAATTGAATCACAAAGTTCTAACTGTTGCGCAGCCCAATTGGCAGATTTAGACTTTACAGATTTATCACTATCAAGGTAACTAAATTTATGATTACGCCATTCTTGAGCAAGTTCAGTCCATTCAAAACTGTTTATTAAATAATTATGAATAAAGTTCTTAGTTTCATTTTGTAAAGCATTTTCTAAGTGATCTTCAGATGCTTTATTCAAAGAATAATCCATTACATCTTGATCGTTAGAAATTCCGTTCATTCTTAACGGAGAAAGTAAAATTAAGCCGTTTAAAGAGCGTAAACGAGAAAGCGCGACATAAGCTTGTCCTGGAAGAAAAACTTGCGAAACATCGAGCGCTGCTTTGTCAAAAGTTAATCCTTGACTTTTATGAACGGTTATTGCCCAAGCTAATTTAATTGGATAATGAACAAATGTGCCCAAAACCTCTTCTTGAACCTCTTTTGTGTTCTCGTCTATGGAATATCTAATATTTTGCCATTCGTATTTTTCAACCTCAATGGTTTTATTTTCATCAGGAAAATGAATCATTATTTCTTTCTCAGAAATAGATTTTACAAAACCCATTTTACCATTAAAGAACTTCTTTTCAAAAGACAAATCATTTTTAATAAACATGATTTGAGCACCAACTTTAAGTTCTAGTTTTTCTTCAATTGGATAAATCTTATCCGGAAAATCACCTGTTATTTCTGCATAATAAGTTTTTGATCTTCCTTCCAAATCCTGGAGAGATTCTGAATTTATAGTATCTGCTTTTACGTTATGTGTTGTTAGTGTTATGTAACCTTTATTTACTTTTAAATCAAAATCTGGTTTAACAAATTCATTTAAAATTTGGATATCGTTTTGCGTTATTCGATTGTTTCTCAAATTATTAAGTACAGAAATAAAACGATCATCGGTTTGTCTAAAGATTTTCGAAAGTTCAATGTACAATGGCGGAAATTGCTCAATAACATGAGAATGGAAGAAGAATTTTCCTCTGTAATATTGTTTTAAAGTTCGCCATTCTTCATCACGAATTACAGGCGGAAGCTGAAGTAAATCGCCAATAAAAAGTACTTGAACTCCACCAAATGGTTGTGTTTTTTTACGAACTGACTGCAGCATAAAATCCATAGCATCCAATAAATCGGAACGTAACATACTGACTTCGTCGATAATCAGTAACTCCATGTTTTTAATAACAGCTTTCTTTAATCCGCTCATTTTGAAGTGTCTACGAAGTGTGGCGCGGCTTTCAAACTTAGAGTTTTCTGCAAATTGTGGTGTAGAATTATCTGGAATAAATCCGCCAAAAGGCAATTGAAACATAGAATGAATTGTTACGCCACCGGCATTTAAAGCAGCAATTCCTGTGGGTGCAACAACTACACAATTCTTGTGAGTGGTTCTAATAATTTCTTTGAGAAGAGTAGTTTTTCCGGTTCCTGCTTTTCCTGTAAGGAATACGGAACGGTTGGTTTGGTTGATAAATTGCAAAACATATTTTGCTTCTGCTGATACAAATTCCATGGCTTATATTTTAAAAAGCAAATATAAAAGTTTGTTAATCAATATACAAAGAAAAAACGCCTTCTTTTGAAAGGCGTTTATCTAAAATTAAAAACTAAAATTATTTCTTAGCTTCTTCTTTTTTATCTGCAGGTTTTTCTTCTTTTTTACCCTCAGACTTGTATTTATCATTCACCAATTTGATTAATTCTTTAGTGATATCGTAACTGTCTTTAGCATACAATACGGTAGCAGCTTCACCTGTTCCAAAAACATAGTCGTATCCTTTGTCTTTTCCGTATTCTTTGAAAATTTTCTTGTATTTAGTTACTAAAGAATCCATTTCTTTTCCGCTTTCTGTTTGTAATTGTTGCAACATACCTTGTTGAGCATATTGTAATTCTTGTTCTCTTTGTTGCAATTCTGCACCTTTTTGTTGAGCCCAAGCTTGACCATTGGCCATTGCATTTTGTTTGAAACTAGCTGCTTCACTTTGAAATTTTTCTGCAGCGACTTTCAATCTTGAATCCATTACATCAGCTTTAGCTTTGTATTTTTCTTCAATATCTTTTTTCTCTATAGATTCATCCAAAAGTTTATTGGTATCGATATAAGCTGTTTTAAATTCTTTTGCGTCTGTAGTTTTGTTACATGATACAATTGCAACTGCCATTGCAAGACATACTATAATTTTTTTCATTTTAAAAGTGTTATTTTTTTCTATTTGCCAAAAGTATAAAATTTTAGTCGTAAAAGATAAAAAGTTATAAAATTGGCCAAATTTTAATAATATAAGTGTTTGTTATTGTTTTATAAACTTAAATAGTAATCCTCTATTAAAAACGAATCGAAATAAAGCTGTTTAAGAAACCTTCTCATTTTTGACAGCCAAAGTGATTGTTGTGTTGAAAATGATTAAAATTTCGCTTTTATTTTAGTTTTTAGCGTTTTTTATCACATAAATATGCGAAGAATACTCAGAATTTTGACTTCCTTTCCAATTTGATTTCAATCCGACGAAAAATGCTTTGATGAAATTCATTTTTCCAGATTTATATTTTTCAGATAAAAGACTAACATAAAAACTATCAAACTTCATTGGAAGCACTTTTACTAATTCTAAATTTTGTTTAGCAAATAATTTTTTAATTGCTGTTTTAGAAAAATGCCACAAATGAATTGGCACATCGTATGCAGCCCAAAAAACTCCATAATGTTTTGCATCAAATGATTTAAAATTTGGAACAGCTATTATAATCGTTCCGTTTGGTTTGATTAATCTTTTTAATTCTTTAATCTGGTTTTCTAAATCAGGAACGTGTTCTAATACATGCCACATTGTGATTACATCAAATGAATTACTTTCTAATTCTGAAAGATGTTCTACGAATGAAACTCCTTTTTTGATTGCAATTGTTTTAGCTTTATCGCTTGGTTCAATTCCAATTGTTTCCCAACCATCATTTTTACAAACCGATAAAAAATCACCTACTCCTGCTCCAATATCTAAAATTCTTCCTTTTGCAGATTCTGTATTGATTAACTTTAATTTATTTTTTAAAGCAATTCCTTTTACAAACTGATACATTTTTTCAAACAACGATTTGTTCCCATCAGTGTGAGAAATGTAATCTACACTTTCATAATAACTAGGAAGTTTTTCTAAAGAAGGTTGTGGATGCGTAATTAACATATCCAAATCTTCTTCATAAAGCAATTCAAAAGTTTCTTTTGATACCGAATGATCTTTTACGTTTAAAAAATGTTTTGTCTTTTCAATATTCATTAAATTCTCTTTATTTATAGGTGTTAACAAAGTTAGTTTCACGTGGAACATTTCTAAGTTAGAAGTTAGAAATACAAAATACGAAGGTTAAAATTCAATATTTATTTTACGTCTTATTCTAAACTTTATTAATCTTGTTTTGAATTATCTTCCCATGTAAATTAGCAATACTGAAATATCACTTGGAGAAACTCCGCTTATTCTTGAAGCTTGAGAAATTGTTACAGGACGAATTTTACTTAATTTTTGTCGTGCTTCAATTGACATCGATTTTATTTTATTGTAGTCGAAATCCTCCGGGATTTTCATATCCTCCAAACGTGTAAGTTTATCGGCATTGTTTCTTTCTTTTTCAATATAGCCCGAATACTTAACATTAATTTCTGCTTGTTCGATAATTTCTTTATCTAAATTATTATCCTCAATGTATTGCTTTACTTTGTCAAACTTTATGAAATCGTCTAAATCAATTTGTGGACGAGAAAAAACTTTAAACATTTTATCCGATTGAACCATTGGCGAACTTCCTTTTGCTTCTAAAACAGGATTTGCTTCTTCGATAGTTACACTAGTTTCTTTAAAGAAATTTACCATAGCATCACTTTTCGCAAACTTCTCTTCCATTCTACGCATTCTCTTTTCTGAAGCCAAACCAATCTCAAATGATTTAGGAGTTAAACGCGAATCGGCATTATCTTGTCTCAAAAGTGTTCTAAACTCAGCGCGAGATGTAAACATTCTATAAGGCTCTTCTGTTCCTTTGGTAATTAAATCGTCTATTAAAACGCCAATATAAGCCTCATCTCTTTTAAGAATCATTGGTTCTTGCTCTTTTACTTTAAGAGCAGCATTAATACCAGCCATCATTCCTTGAGAAGCCGCTTCTTCATAACCAGTTGTTCCGTTTATTTGACCTGCAAAATATAAACCATTAACTAACTTAGTTTCTAATGTATGCTTTAATTGTGTTGGCGGAAAATAATCATATTCTATGGCATATCCTGGTCTAAAGAATTTTACTTTTTCAAAACCTGCAACAGAACGTAAAGCTTTAAACTGAACATCTTCTGGTAAAGATGTTGAAAAGCCATTTACATAAACTTCGACTGTATCCCAACCTTCTGGTTCAACAAAAAGTTGATGTCTTTCTTTATCTGCAAAGCGATTAATTTTATCTTCAATAGACGGACAATATCTTGGTCCGAGTGATTTAATTCTTCCATTAAACATTGGTGACCTATCAAAACCTTCTCTCAAAATATCATGAACTTCAAGTGAAGTATAAGTCATGTGACAAGATCTTTGATGTATTAATGGTTTGGTTTCATCTGAATACGAAAACTTATCTGGATTTGAATCTCCAGCTTCTTCTTGCATTTTAGAATAATCTAATGAACGACCATCAACTCTTGGTGGCGTTCCGGTTTTCATTCTTCCTGATTCAAAACCTACTTTTAATAAATCTTCTGTTATTCCATAAGCAGCACTTTCTCCAGCTCTTCCTCCTCCAAATTGTTTGTCACCAATATGAATCAAACCATTTAGAAAAGTACCATTTGTAAGAACAACTGTTTTAGCTTTAATTTCAATTCCCAAAGAAGTTTTTATTCCTTCAATTTTTCCGTTTTTGATACTCAAACCCGAAACCATTTCTTGATAAAAATCTACATTAGGAGTTCGCTCAAGCATTAATCTCCATTCTTCAGCAAAACGCATTCGATCTGATTGAACTCTTGGCGACCACATTGCTGGACCTTTTGATTTATTAAGCATCTTGAACTGAATTGCAGTTTTATCGGAAACAATTCCCGAATACCCACCTAGCGCATCAATTTCACGAACAATTTGTCCTTTAGCAATTCCGCCCATAGCAGGATTGCAAGACATTTGAGCAATGTTTTGCAAACTCATCGTGACCAACAAGGTTGAACAGCCTAAATTGGCAGCAGCAGCAGCGGCTTCACAACCAGCATGACCGGCACCAACAACAATAACATCGTATTTTTCTAAAAACATTTTATTTTGATTCGAGACAACTATATGCTCGATTTATTTATTGTTCCACGTGGAACGTTTGTAAATTCAAATTATAAAAAACAATTAATGTTCCACGTGAAACATTTTGATTTTCTCATCTTCTTTGGAGCGCATTATCAACTCCTCTTCTTTGGTTTTGTCCTTGTATCCACAATAGTGTAAAACACCATGAGCAAGAACTCTTTTAAGTTCTTCATCAAAAGTAACCTCAAATTCTATAGCGTTTTCACGAACCCTTTCTACAGAAACAAAAATATCGCCATGTAATTCGTTTCCTACAGAATAATCAAAGCTTATAATGTCTGTATAATAGTCGTGATCTAGGTATTGCTTGTTAATTTCAAGGATGTATTCGTCATCACAAAAGATATAATTAATATCGCCTTCTTTTTTATTTTCAGATGAAATAACATTTGAAATCCATGAAGAATATTGTTCTTCGTTTTCAAGTTGAAACTCTAATTCGTAATTGAAACTAATCATTTGTTTTGAAATATTCTTGAACCTTTTGGTTAAAATTGGAGCGCAAAGGTAAGGTTTGTCTGTTTAAAATTTCAACGCTATTCAAATATTCTTGCAAACGTTTAGGTAAAGCATTCGTTGAATTAGTAAATTCTTTTTTATTAGTCTCTGACTGACGTTTCTTCTCTTCACCTTGTTGTTGAATTGCTTTTTCTAATTTGAGCATTTCATATTTTAGATTAAGCATCTTTTGAAGCACTTCATTATTAAAACCTTTGTTTAATAATTGTTTCTCTATTTGCTTCATTTGATTTAAAGCGTTTTGACCTTGACCGCCTAAACCTTGTTTGTTAAGTTCGTTTTGTAACGCCTCTCTTAACTGTTGTTGCTCTTTATAAATCTCCATGATTGCTTTTGCATCGCCTTCTCCATCTTCGCCGTTTTCACCATCAGAATCACCTTGACTGTTTCCGCTACTGCCGCTTTTTCCGTCTTTTCCAGATTTTCCTTTACCATCTTTTCCTTCCTTCTGACCTTCTTTACCGCTTCCTTGTTCACCTTCTTTTCCGTCTTTACCATCACCTGGCTTTTGACCAGGTTTCATGCCTTTCTTCATTTTTTCACCAAGACCTTCTTGCTTTTTAATGATGTCGGGCAATTGCATTCCGCTACCTTCACCAGGTTTTGGTTTCCCTTTTCCTGCTCCAGACATTGACATAGACATCTGCATATTATTCATGGTGTCTGCTAACATGTCTGCCAATTTATTAGCCGAACTTGTAGCAAATTGTTGGTGAGAAATTCCTTTTGGCACATTTGCATCTGCTAAAGTTTCTAAAGATTTGTCAACGTTGTATTGAACATTACCAACCTCAGTAGTTACCTCTTCAGCTATTTTAGGATTACGTAATGAAAGTGCAAACAAACTATCATCAACATGTTTAAACTGTTGTTTTAAATCTTGTTGGATTTTAAGGTTTTTATTAAAACTCAAAGAACCTCTTTTTAAACCTCTAAACTCTTTCATAACGTTTTCTTGAGAAAAAGAATAAGCTAATAGATTATCAAGAATTTGACGTAGCATTGCAATGTCTTCATCCATTTGTTCCATCTCACCAGATTCCATACTAGCTTGCATGTCTTGACTCATTTGCTTCATTTTCTTTGAAGCACTTTTTTGTTTTGGTTTTGCTGCTGACTTAGAATCTTTCTTTAATTCATCTGAAGCTTTCTTTAAATCTTCATCAATACTTTTCTCCTTTGGAGCTGTATCTGGAAGTTCAACAGGCGTTTTTAATTCTTTATTTTCTTTTTCTAATTCGTTAAGTTCTTCTTGAATTTTATCGAACTCTTTGTTTATTTCTTCTTGTTTTTCAGTAGAATTTTCCTTGTCATTATCCGATAACTTTTCTTGCTTTTCAGAAAGCTTGTCTAATTTATCTGCAATTTGTTCTGCTTTCTTTTCTACATAATATTTCTTAGTCAATTCAACTAATTGCTGAAGACTCTTTGTTTGATTTTTACTCTGCTGTTTGAGCTTATCCATCTTTTCAAACAACTCTTCTTTTTGAAGTTTTTCATTTAACTTTTGAAGTTCATCTAAAAGCTTTTTATTTTTTTCTAAATCTTTTTCAACTTTATCTAGACGTTCTTTTAAAACCTCTTTTACTTCATCTTTCTTTTCAGTTTTAACTTTGTCTAAATTCTCTTTCATCTTTTCAGCAAAATTTTTCATCAATTCATCTTGCTGCTTTTGTTTATTCAAGAAATCATTAACCTTTTGCTGTTCTTTAAATTCAAGATTATCTTTTTCTTTACCCATTTTTTGCAACTTCTCCATTTCGTTTAATTGCTTATCTTGAGTTTTTAAAGACTTTTCTAAAGAATTAATATTATCATTTTGCTGTTGTAAAACTTGGTCTTCCTTTTCAGATTCTGTAGCAATTCTGTTTGAAAAAACAGAAGACTTTGCGCTCTTAAAATTGTGTAAAGCATCGTTATCAAAAATCTCGAAATAATATTCATACGAAACGCCTTCTTCTACTGGTAAATTACTTGGGAAAGCAAAAACAAATTGGTCATAAACATCTCTCTTTACAGCAATTGTTCCACGTTTGGCAAAATTTGGTTTGTCTTTTGGATAATAAACTACTTGTAATTTTGAAAGCCCGTAATCATCTGAAACTTGCCCTAAAACATAGTTTTTTTCAATTTTAAGACTGTCTGGCGCGTTTCCTACAGTAATTGTTGGAAATTGATCTTTAACCACGGAAATCTGATAATTCAACTTTTCGTAGTTTTGAACCTTATTATTTGAAGTAACGATTTGGTAATCTGTATTTTGAACAATATTTTTTGACAAGAAAAATTGATTTTCTTGTTTTGTAAAAGCATACTTAGCTGAAGCATCCAACCATTCCACTTTTTGAGTAGCTAAGGTATTCATTCTCCAAGTTACATGAGTTCCTTCTGGAATGACAGCATTTCCTGTTCCTTTAATTACTTCTGCTTTTTTATTCAAATACCCAGGAAAATTCAAAACCATTTCGAAGTTTGCAATCGATGGAACTGTCACAACATTCAATTCATAATCATTAGACGAAACCTCATTTGCCTCAATATGAAATTCTAAATTCTCTTTTGGTTTAGGAATGACAAACTGAAATTCCCCAGGCTTAGTGCTTTCCATAAAATAACTTTCCTCACCAATAAAAATCATAGCATTTTCTGGAACTATTTTTCCGACTGTTTTAACTTTCAAAAGAAAATCTTGGTTTTGTTCGGTTTGTAAAGACTTATTCAAAAGTTGAAATTCAAATGGAGCTGGCGGTAAAAATTGTTGTTTGTAATTAACCACACGATTCAAACTTTGAGAAATAAAACTACTATTTCCTGACAAATAGAAAAACGCAAAAAACAAAATTGGAATAATTGCTAATGGTAAAAATTTCTTATTACTTCCAAAGTTAATTGCATTTCCAAAAGGAATGGGTTGAAGTGTATTAGCTTTCTGTTCGATTGAAGCAACTAATAATTCTGATTTGTTTTTATCTTGAGATAATTGTAAAAAATTGGTAAGCTTATCGCCTACTTCATTAAAATGATTTCCAATAATTTTGGAAGCGTCGTCATAATTAATTCCTTTTTGGAGTTTAAATAATTTAAAAAGTGGAAATAAAATGAAACGCAACAACAAGAAAAGTTCTACTGCGATGAATGTCCAAAATAAAATGGTTCTCGCTGTAGGTTTTAGCCAAAGAAAATATTCTACAAAAAGCGTAAAAAGAAAATAAAGCAAACCTATTCCGACGAAGAAAATGGTTCCACGTAGTAATTCGTTTGTGTAAAACTTCTTAATAAACTGTTCGAGTTTATCGAATATAATGTTTTGATGTTCCAAAATTGTTGATACTATGTTTATAACCGATAAAAATACAAATTTATACTTACGATAAAAGTTAAATCTTTATTAAACACAAAAAGCAATGACAATAACAATTTCAATAGCAAATTGTATCTTTGCAAAAATTATTACATAATGTCTAAACAAGTTCGTGTGCGTTTTGCACCAAGTCCAACTGGACCATTGCATATTGGTGGTGTAAGAACCGCTTTATTTAATTATTTATTTGCTAAAAAACATGGTGGTGTTTTCTATTTACGAATTGAAGATACCGACCAAAATCGATTTGTTCCTGGAGCAGAAGAATACATAATGGAAGCTTTGGAATGGTTGGGAATTGCACCAAGTGAAACCGTTGGGAAAAACGAAAAATTTGGCCCTTATCGTCAGTCTGAAAGAAAAGATTTATACAAACAATATGCTGACCAATTGATTAATTCGGGTTGGGCTTATTATGCATTTGACACAGCAGAAGCTTTGGATGCGCATAGAAAACAGCACGAAGCAGAAGGAAAAACCTTCATTTACAACTGGCATAATCGTGAAAAATTAGATACTTCATTAGTAATTTCTAAAGAAGAAACCGATAAACGAATTGCATCAGGTGCCGATTATGTCATCCGATTTAAAACACCAGTAAATGAAACTTTGCATTTGAATGACATTATTCGTGGCGACATAAAATTTGATACTAATTTATTAGACGATAAAGTTTTATTCAAATCTGACGGAATGCCAACCTATCATTTAGCCAATATTGTTGATGATCATTTGATGGAAACTTCTCACGTTATTCGTGGTGAAGAATGGTTACCAAGTATGCCATTACACGTTTTATTATACAAAGCATTTGGTTGGGAAGCTCCAGAATTTGCGCATTTACCATTGATTTTAAAACCAATTGGAAACGGAAAATTATCAAAACGAGATGGAGATAAAATGGGATTTCCAGTATTTCCTTTAGAATGGAAAACGGAAGAAGGTGTTTCATCTGGTTACAGAGAAAAAGGGTTTTTTCCTGAAGCTGTAATTAACTTTTTGGCACTTTTAGGTTGGAATGATGGAACCGATCAAGAGTTGTTTTCATTAAAAGAATTGGCTGAAAAATTTGATTTAAATAGAGTTCATAAAGCTGGAGCCAAGTTTGATCCTGAGAAAAATAAATGGTTTAATCATCAGTATTTGCAAAAGCAAAGTGATGAAAGTTTGGCAAAAGCCTTCGCTCCTATTCTTATTGAAAAAGGTATTAATTTTGAAAATAATAAATTAATTAAGATAGTTTCTTTAATAAAAGAACGAGCAAATTTTGTTTCTGAATTTTGGGAAATGAGTGACTTCTTTTTTGTTGCACCAACATCTTACGATGAAAAAGCAGCTAAAAACTGGAAAGAAGAAACACCAAATTTAATGCAACAATTAATTTCTGTTTTAGAAAATATTGGCGATTTCACTTCAGTAAATATAGAAACGATTGTAAAAGATTGGATGACAAAAAACGAAATTGGAATGGGTAAAGTAATGCAACCTTTCCGATTGAGTTTGGTTGGTGCTTTAAAAGGGCCGCATCTTTTTGACATTGTTGAATTGATTGGAAAAGACGAAACCATAAAGAGATTAGAAAAAGCAATTGCAACATTATAGAAAAAAAAAGCCCTGAAATTCAGGGCTTTTTTTTATAAGTTAAAAATAATCTGACCGTTGATAGTTCCCAGATTTCCTTTAATACTTTGGTTTCCTGTTAGTAGTTTAAAATCATCATTCTTATTCAATTTACTGAAGATATTAGTAAATCCGTATTCATAAAAAATCACTGCACGAACAACTTTACCTCCTGCTGAAAAGCCAGCATAAAAATTTCCGTTGATAGTAGAAACTTCTTCTATTTGTTTTGCTGTAAGTGCTGTACCTTTTAAAATATTATTTTGATCTCTTTCGTTAACAGAAAGCTTTCCATTTATTTGTAAAACTGGACCAAAATCAAACGATACATGATCTTCAACAACATTGTAACTTAACAATAATCGCACTTGTACACCTTGTAAATTGAATTCTGTTTCTTTAGCTAATGACGTTAATGATGTTGATTCAAGACTAAAATTATTGCTGAAAAATTGCATTCCATAAATCATACTCCAATTGTTGTAATAATTTCCTCTAACAGAAAGTCCACCTGCAAAACCCATTCCTGGTTTGGCATCAAAATCTGATGTAAATAAACTTGTTTGAGAAACTCCGGCCGACAACCCTATTCTATTTCCATCTCTATTTCTATATTGAGAGAAAGCTAAATTTGTGAAAGCACAAAAAACAAGGATAAAAAATAATTTCTTCATTATTAAAATATTTATTTGTAACAAACATACATTATTCTCGTATAATAACTGTATTAACAAACTAAATATTACACATGGGACCATTTTTGATTGTTTTAGTAGTCTTCGGATTAATTATTTTATTTTCTTCTTTCTTTACAGTAAAGCAACAAACGGCAGTAGTTATTGAACGTTTTGGAAAATTTACAAGTATTAGAAACTCAGGTTTACAACTTAAAATTCCAATTATTGACAGAGTTGCTGGAAGAGTAAACTTAAGAATTCAACAATTGGACGTATTAATTGAAACCAAAACTAAAGATAACGTGTTTATCAAAATGAAAGTTTCGGTTCAGTTTAAAGTAATTCAAGACAAAGTTTATGAAGCATTTTATAAACTAGAATATCCACACGATCAGATTACAGCTTATGTTTTTGACGTAGTTCGTGCTGAAGTTCCTAAATTAATTTTGGATGATGTTTTCGTTAGAAAAGATGATATTGCTATTGCTGTAAAACGTGAATTGAACGAAGCGATGACAACTTACGGATATGATATTATCAACACATTAGTAACCGATATTGATCCAGATATTCAAGTTAAAAATGCGATGAACAGAATCAACGCTGCTGATAGAGAAAAAACGGCTGCAGAATTTGAAAGTGAAGCACAAAGAATTAGAATTGTGGCTAAAGCAAAAGCTGAAGCTGAAAGTAAAAAACTTCAAGGTCAAGGTATTGCCGACCAAAGAAGAGAAATTGCTCGTGGATTGGTAGAAAGTGTTGAAGTATTAAATTCTGTTGGAATTAACTCGCAAGAAGCTTCGGCATTGATTGTTGTCACACAACATTACGATACATTACAAGCTATTGGTGCAGATACAAATTCAAACTTAATTTTATTACCAAATTCACCTCAAGCTGGAAGCGACATGTTGAATAATATGGTAGCTAGTTTTTCTGCAAGTAACCAAATTGGTGAAACGATGAAAAATCAACCAAAGCGTGTGAAAACAAAAAATGATCACACTTCAACAGATTTTAATCCAAGTGATACTTCAAATCCAAGTGAGGAAGTTTAATGAAGTTATTCAGATAAAAAAAGAGGCTTAATCGCCTCTTTTTCTGTTTATATACCAATTGATGATGTAAGGAATTGCTATTTTTAAAAGCGTTCCGTAAGTTCCTGAAAATACCTTTTGATACAGATTTCCAATAAAAGAAACTGATTTAGAGGGCAAAATACTTTCTTTAGTTTTATCAATACTTAAAAGCATCTTTTGATAATAGAGTTCTTTTTCTAATTTCAGAATTTCTAAATCCTGCTCTATTGCTGCATAGGACGAATATTTTTTTGTTTCCATAATCTAGTCGTTAAAAAATATTTCTGAAAATTTCTCTAAAATAGGTCCTTCTACTATTTTATCTTTTACTAAAAATAATAACAAAGCTAATATCAAATAGATTCCTGCAACAGCAAGAAATCCTAGTGGATAACTTTGAAATAATTGTCCTAAGGCCATTGCTCCAGCAATAGAAATAAAAAGTAAAACAATCATTAAACACAATGCTATCAAGAAAAACTTGAGCATTAGAGTTGTTGATTTCATAGCCACTTTGAAACCCCAAAGTTTATAGTAAGCTAAACTGCTTTCTACATAAGCTTTGGCATTTTCTTGAATTGCTTCAGTATTTTCTTTTAATTCTTCAAAAGCCATTATTTCTGAAGTTTAGCGTTTTGCTTTTTTAACTCAGCCAATTTTTCTTCAAGAAAAGTAATTGCTTCTTCTGCTTTGTAACTTGAACTAGAAAGTAAATCCTCAACAGTTTCTTTTAACTCATCTTTGGTTTTAGAAAATTTCTCTTTGGTGTCTTCTTCTAGTGCATCCCATTTTGTTTTGGCTTCTCCTTTTAGATCATCAAAACCATCTTTTATTTTTTCTCTAGTTTTTGAACCTTTGTCTGGTGCAAATAAAATTCCTAATCCAACTCCGATTGCAGCACCTGCTAAAATTGCTAAAATGCTATTTCCATTTTTACTTGACATAACTTTTAAATTTTGTTTATACTAAAGTTACGAAATTTTATCGTGTCGTAGTGTTAAATCGTCGTTAAAGAAGTAAAAACCATTTTAAAGCCAAATAACCAACGTTTATTGATGGTTTGGTGAATTATGTTGGTGAATTTTTAAAAATTGATTAAAATTAAAATATAAAGGTCGATTTTAATAGTAAAAAAATATACTTTTTATTTTATTATAAGTTTTTTCAATAATAGAAAAACCCAACATTTCTATTGGGTTTTATAATAAAAAACTATTTTAAAAATAAAATAGTTTTTGAGATTTCTCCTTTGTCGAAAAGACAAAATTGGATTATTCTTTACTTTCAACTTTTGCCCAAGTATCTCTTAAGCCAACTGTTTTATTAAAAACTAATTTTTCTGAAGATGAATCTTTATCAACACAATAATATCCTAATCGTTGAAATTGAAATCTTTCACCATCTTTTGCAGTTGCTAAACTTGGTTCAAGATATCCAGTAATAACTTCTAATGAATTTGGATTAATGTATTCTTTAAAATCTACTTCTTTATCACCATCAGGATTTTCATGAGTAAAAAGTCTGTCATATAATCGAACTTCAGCTTCAATAGCGTGATTAATTGAAACCCAATGAATCGTTCCTTTTACTTTTCTTTGGCTAGCTTCTGTTCCACTTCCGCTTCGAGAATCTTCGTCGTAAGTACAATGAATTTCAGTAATATTTCCTTCCGAATCTTTTACAACTGATTCTCCTTTAATGATATAAGCGTTTTTAAGTCGAACTTCAGTTCCTAAAGTCAAACGGAAAAATTTCTTATTGGCTTCCTCTTGAAAATCTTCTCTTTCAATGTATAATTCTCTAGAAAAAGGCACTTGACGGAAACCTAAACTCGCGTCTTCTTGACTGTTTTCAGCTTCTAAACTTTCTTCTTTTCCTTCTGGATAATTTGTAATTACTAATTTCACAGGATTTAAAACCGCCATAACTCTTGGAGCAGTTTTATTTAAATCTTCGCGAACACAGAATTCTAAAAGCGAAACATCAATTAAATTTGTACGTTTTGCAATTCCAATTGTATTAGCAAAATTTCTTATCGATGCTGGCGTATAACCACGTCTTCTCATCCCAGAAATGGTGCTCATTCTAGGGTCATCCCAAGCGGTAACATGCTTTTCTTGAACTAATTGCAATAATTTTCTTTTGGAAACCACAGTATGTGAAAGATTTCTACGAGCAAATTCACGTTGCTTTGGACGTACTTTAGAACTATCATAAATTTGATTCAAAAACCAATCATATAATTCTCTGTGAGGTAAAAATTCAAGTGTACAAAACGAATGAGAAATTTGTTCTAAATAATCACTTTCTCCATGAGCCCAATCGTACATTGGGTAAATACACCATTTATCACCAGTTCTATGATGATGAGCATGTAAAATTCGATACATGATTGGATCACGCATCAACATATTATTAGCGCCCATACTTATCTTAGCACGAAGAATATGTGTTCCGTTTGGAAATTCACCATTTTTCATTTGTTCGAATAAGTCTAAATTTTCTTCAACGGAACGATTTCTATATGGTGAATCGGTTCCTGGAGTTGTTGGTGTTCCTTTTTGAATAGCCATTTCTTCAGAAGATTGGCTATCAACATAGGCTTTTCCATCTTTAATAAACTGAACTGCCCAATCGTATAATTCTTGGAAATAATCAGAAGCATAACATTCTTTATCCCATTTGAAACCAAGCCATTCAACATCTTTTTTGATTGCGTCAACAAATTCCTGTTCTTCTTTAGCAGGATTGGTATCATCAAAACGCAAATTAACTGGCGCTTGATAATCAATTCCTAAACCAAAATTTAAACAAATAGCACTCGCATGACCAACGTGTAAATATCCATTTGGCTCAGGCGGAAAACGAAAACGAAGTTTATCTTGTGATAATCCGTTTTTTAAATCTTCTTCTATGATTTGTTCAATAAAATTCAGAGACTTTTCTTCTGTTGACATAATTATTTCGTAATTTTAGCAAAGATAAAAATTTAGATGATAGATAATAGACGAATAGAAAATAGATGTGCTTTTATTTACTTTTTTATCTGAAAACTGTTTACTGAACACTGAATACTAAAAAAATGGGAACAATTAAATTACAGAATATTAGAACTTTTTCCTTTCATGGATGTCTTGAAGAGGAAGGAAAAATTGGTTCAGATTATAGAGTTGATTTAGAAATTAAAACCGACTTAAGAAAGTCTTCACTCACAGATGAATTGAAAGATACGGTTGATTATGTACTTTTAAATCAAATTGTAGTAGAAGAAATGGATATTAGAGCCAAACTTTTAGAACATGTTGCTCATCGAATCATCACAAGAATCTTTAAAGAAATCCCTTCTGTTTCTAGAATTGTGTTGGCAGTTTCTAAACTAAATCCGCCTATTGGTGGTGATGTTGAAGCTGTTACTATTGAAATGGAAGAATATAGAAATTAGAAATTCCAATGGTAGAAATTCCAAATTCCAAGCTTAAGAAGTATATTTTTTAAATTGGAATTTGGAATTTGCTTTTTGGGATTTTTGTTTTATATTTGCAATCCAATAAATAATTGGCGTCGTGGCCGAGCGGCTAGGCTGGGCTCTGCAAAAGCTCCTACTCCGGTTCGAATCCGGACGATGCCTCTGAAACCTTCAAGGAAACTTGGAGGTTTTTTTTATTATAAATTTTTAGAAAAAATTAATTAAAGATATGTTCGAATCCGGACGATGCCTCTAAAACCTTCAAGGAAACTTGGAGGTTTTTTTATTGTAAATTTTTAGAAAAAATTGATTAAAGTTGTGTTCGAATCCGGACGATGCCTCAAGAAGAGATACAGAAATGTGTCTCTTTTTTTATATTAAATTTTTAGAAAAAATTAATTAAAGTTGTGTTCGAATCCTTTCCTTAAAACATTATTTTTCTTTCATGGAAATGAATAATCTCATAAAAAAAGAATTCTACTAAAGTTTAAATATTAAATTAAATACCTTTTCTAATTTCAAAAAATTCCGAGACTCACCATTACTTTAAAAAGCTTTTAGGCGACTATTCTTCAAACTGTTTCCACACATAATTGAATGTTCTTAAAAACTCTTCGTATTCTGTTTTTTCATCATCAATTCCGATTGTATGAATTGATAAGTTTATGGAATATTTTGAGTTACCAAAAAATAAATTATAGGAAATTCCATCGGCTATGTTAAAATCATATTCTATTTTTTCGATATTAAGTTTGTTTAATTTTCCGACAATACTGTCAAAAATTGATGTTTTTATTATGGATGGAACTTTGTGAATTTTAGATTTTTCGGAATCTGTATTATAAATTTTAGTGACTAAACTAACACTATCATTTTCTCTTAAGAAGTCTAATTCTACAAGTTTTCTTTCAGGAATTTTTGAATAAACATTTCCTGTTGATCTTTCCAGGCGTATGTTAGTTATATGAATTTGATTGCTTAAATTATATATGTTTTTTTGTCCAAAAACACTATACATATTAAGCGATGACAAAAAAAATATCAATAAAATATTTTTCATATTTGTTTTAATTTTTTATGAATTCTTTCCGTTTTTCATCAATAGCATAAAAATAATAAATTACTGGCATTAATCCTTCAACTGCTCTAACTTCTCTTTTATCATTTCTTTTTCTTTTGGGAAGAAACCTTGCGCCATTAAAAAACCACCAAAAATCATTAGAATAATACTGATAACTCTTTTTATCTTGTAAATATTGTGTGGTGTCATTCTTGATTTTAGTTGTTTGGCAACCATGATTTTTATGATATCAACAGCGAAATAAGTAAGGATAATACAAGCTATGAAAAGAACAATTCTGTTTGTTTCCATATTTAATTTTGGACCAAAAACAATGATGATTCCCATCCAAAAAGCTAAGACTCCAATGTTGATGAAATTTAAAAGAAATCCTTTAAAAAATAAACCTAAGTAGTTGTTTTTTTGGATATTATCATCTTCAAGTTCTTCATCAAGTTGCTTTTTGTAACTCTTTTTTTCTTTTACATATGAAATGATTCCGTAAACCAACATTACAGCGCCACCAAAGATAAATAATCCTGGATCGTCTTTAAGTTTTTCAAGTATTTGATTGGTAGAAAAATAAGCAATAAGAATGAATACAAAATCGGCAAAAACTACTCCAAAGTCAAAAACCATAGCTGCTCTAAATCCTTTAGTAATACTAGTTTCAAGAAGTACAAAAAATACTGGACCAACAGTAAATGCAAGTAAAATTCCCCAAGGTATGGCAGATAATATATCGTTTATCATTTAAAAAGTTTATGGATTTGAAGTTTAAAAGAATAAACTTTGCTTCATCAAATATCTAACTTTTATTCTGAAAAACAAAAAGTACTAATCATTTCCTTCTTTAATTGTTCCGCCTGCAACAATTTTTTGATTGATTTGTTTTGGTTTACCGTAGATTCTAATATCACCGCCTGCACGAACTTTTGCGTCAACCAAATCGGTTGCATAAACATCGGCATCTCCACCAGCATTTGCAGTAATTATAGTTTGACTAGTTTTAAGTCTTTCAGCTTCATAAATTCCACCAGAATTGATTAAAACATCTTGATTTTTAGCAGTTCCAGAGATTGAAATAGTAGAACCATTAGCAACTCTTACTGTTAATCTATCTACATTTATTTTGATTTTAATTTGCGATCCTTCTTTTGCAATGATATCAAAAGTGGTAGCTTTAAATGTAGCTTCAGAAGAAATTCTTGATCCTTCATTAGCTTCTACTGCATCTATATTTTTGTAATAAACTGTAGCTGAAATATTATCTCCAGATAGCATTTTTGTTAAACGCATTCTAATTTTTAACTCTCCATTTTTATTAACAATTTCAACATCTTCTGAACCTGAACCGTCAAGAACCACTTTATTTTCATCAGAAGGAATTAGTAAAACTTCAATTTGATCAAAAGAAGTTACTTTATTAAAATCACCAACATTTTTTTCGGTTTGTGCAAAAGAAATTGAAAAAATAAAAAAAAATAAAAAAATTAATCTTGACATAATTGATAAAATTTATAATAAAAAAATAATGAGATAATTAACAAAACAAAAAACTGAAAAAGATTTAATTTTAATCTTGAATAGATACATTTTTTAATTAAAAAATCAAATAGGAAGAATAAAATAAAAATTGGAATTAATATTAAATTATACACCAATACAATATCTCTTTCGTTTTCAGTTCTTTGATAATTTATATTAAAAAGCAAAAATACTACCAACACAAGTATTCCTGTGATAGAAAATACTGAAATATTATTTTTTATATAACTTTTAATTTTATTCATTCTTTCTTAAAAAAGTAAAATCTAATTGTTTTTTAACCAAATCGGCATTTTTAACTTTAACGTAAACTTCGTCACCTAATTGTAGTAAACTTTTAGAAATTTCGCCAACTAAAGCATATTGTTTTTCATCAAACGTGTAATAATCATCTTTTATTTCACGAATTCTACACATTCCTTCGCATTTATTAGAAATGATTTCTACATAAATTCCCCATTCGGTTACACCAGAAATTACGCCCAAAAACTCTTCGTCTTTGTGATCTTGCATGTATTTAATTTGCATGTACTTAATCGAATCACGTTCGGCATTTGTGGCTAAACTTTCCATATTACTTGAATGTTCGCATTTTTCTTCAAATTCTTCTGCAGAAACCGATTTTCCGCCATCTAAATAATATTGAAGTAATCTATGTACCATAACGTCAGGATAACGTCTAATTGGCGATGTAAAATGACTGTAATAATCAAAAGCTAATCCGTAGTGACCAATATTTTCTGTTGAGTATTTAGCTTTACTCATTGTTCTAATGGCTAACGTATCTATTAGATTTTGCTCTTTCTTACCATTGACATCTTCCATTAATTTATTCAATGATTTTGAAATATCTTTTTTATCACGTAAATCCATTTTGTAACCAAATTTTGAAATCAAAGCTTGCATTGCAAAAAGCTTGTCTTCATTAGGTTCATCGTGAATTCTATATACAAATGTTTTCTTTTGTTTTCCAATAAATTCTGCTACTTTTCTATTCGCTAAAAGCATGAATTCTTCTATCAAATGATTAGCATCTTTTGAAACTTTGAAATAAACACCTTCTGGTTCACCATTTTCATCTAAGTTGAATTTTACTTCCACTTTATCAAATGAAATAGCACCTTCATTCATTCTTTTTCTACGAAGAATTTTTGCTAATTCATCTAATTTTAAAGTAGCTTCTGTAATTTCATCAGAAGCTTTATACTCATTTCCAGTTAATGAAATTTCAGCTGGAATTGTAGAAGATTTGGTTTCAATAATCACTTGAGCTTCTTCATAAGCAAAACGTTGATCAGAATTAATTACCGTTCTACCAAACCATTGATTTAAAACAGTTGCTTTATTATCAATTTCGAAAATGGCTGAAAACGTATATTTTTCTTCATTCGGACGAAGTGAACAAGCAAAATTGGATAAAACTTCAGGCAACATTGGCACAACTCTATCAACTAAATAAACCGAAGTCGCTCTGTTGTAAGCTTCATCATCTAGAATTGTTCCTTCTTGCAAATAATGTGAAACATCGGCAATGTGAATTCCGATTTCATAATTTCCGTTCTCTAATTTTTTGAACGATAAAGCATCATCAAAATCTTTAGCATCTTTTGGATCAATAGTATACGTCAAAGTATCACGCATATCACGACGCTTTGCAATTTCTTCCGGATGAATCGCCGTATCTAATTTTTGTGCAAAAACTTCCACTTCTACAGGAAAATCATAAGGCAAACCATACTCAGCAAGAATCGCGTGAATTTCAGTATCATGTTCTCCTGGTTTTCCTAAAACATTGATTACTGAACCAAAAGGTGAATCGGCTTTCTTTGGCCAATCTTCAATTTTTACAACAACAACATCGCCTTGTTCAGCTCCATTATATTTATCTTTTGGAATGAAAATATCGGTGTACATTTTAGCATTGGCAGTAGTTACAAAAGCAAAATTCTTTTGAATGTCAATTACTCCAACGAATTCTGTTTTAGCTCTTTCAAGAACCTCAATTACTTCACCTTCTGGTTTTTTACCACGACGACGGTTATAAACATAAACCTTAACTTTGTCTTTATCTAACGCGTGATTCAAATTATTCGTTGGAATAAAAACATCATCTTCAAACTCGTCGCAAATAAAATATGCGGTTCTTCGAGAAGTCATATCAATCGTTCCTTCGTAGTAATCTTGCGAAACTGCTTTTACTAAATATTTTCCTGGCTCACTTTCAATAATTACTTTTTGAGCAGTAAGAATTTTTAAATCTTTAATAATTTCGTTTCTACTTTTTGTATCGTTCAATTCAAGAACAGCACATATTTGCTTGTAATTGAATGGTTTATTTGCGTTTTGTGATAGTATTTTTAAAATCTTTTCAGAGAAAGTTTTCTCTTTTTTTCCAAACTTTTTTGGGAATTTACTCATAATCTTTTTTCTAATAAAGTTTAAAATTACGAAGAAGAAAATAGAAAATAGAAAATAGCGAATAGATTTATCGAAAATATAACTTTTGTATCTTTATAAAAAAATAGAAATGTCTGAATTCATAACTGTTGCTACATTTAATTTTGCTCACGAAATCATGGTTTTAAAATCTATTTTAGACCATGAAGGAATTCCGTATTTATTTCAAAATGAAAATTTAATAGCTGTTGATCCATTAGCAAGTTATGCTTACGGCGGAATTGATTTAAAAGTACATCCAAACGATATTGAAAAAGTAAAAGAGATTTTAAATAACTTAAATACAAATTTAGAAATAGTATAAAATATATTTTCTTTTCTATTTTCTAAAATTTGAAAGTTTTCAACATCTATTAAAAACAACAAAAAGAAAATTTAAATTTAAATTAATTTATGATGGTTATTATAGCGTGTTAATTTGTACAATAACTTTAATTTTTAAAAGTTGATTTTCAAGTTATACTTTTTTATACCGATTTATCAACATAGTTTTAAGAAAGTAAATCCTTCATTTTGAAGTAATTTTTAGATTTCATTAACAGTTGTTAACAAGTAAAAAAGCAAACATTTTGTAGATAACTTTGATTGTTAATTTCTGTTGAAAAAGTACTTTTTTATATTGATAACTTTTCTAAAAATTCACGAAACTAAATTTGGATTTTTAATACCAATTTTTGATTACAATTAATTTACATACAACCAAGAAAAACTTCTAAATTTCTATCTTAAGTTGTTAACAATTGATGTTAACTTAACGTTAACTGATTATCAACGAATTACAAATCACTATTAACAATGTAAAATTTTAACATTTGAATTAAATAAAATGTAATGATTTACAGCTACTTATAAATATATCTTATTAACAATATTTCCTTAACGTAAGCAAATCAAGCAGTTATATTTTTATAAAAATCAAATGGAAATACAAATAAGATTAACTAAATTTGTTTCCACAACTACAACTCAAATTAATATGAAAATCTCAATCGGAAACGATCACGCAGGACCAGATTATAAAAAAGCAATTGTTCATTATTTAACATCAAAAGGACACGAAATTTTAAACCACGGAACCGATACTTTTGATAGTGTTGATTATCCAGATTTTGGTCATCCAGTTGCTACCGATGTTGAATCAGGAAAAGCCGATTTAGGAATAGTTATTTGTGGAAGTGGTAATGGAATTGCAATGACTGCCAACAAACATCAAGGAATTAGAGCAGCTCTTTGTTGGACCAAAGAAATTTCGGCGCTTGCGCGCCAGCATAATAATGCAAATGTAGTAAGTATTCCAGCGCGATTTACATCTATCCAGCAAGCGATTGAAATTGTTGATACTTTTTTAAATACTGATTTTGAAGGAGGAAGACACGCAACAAGAGTTGATAAAATTAGTTGCATATAAATTTGAAAGACAATCTAATTCATATAAATCAAACCATTTCTAACTCTAAAAAAGTTGCTTTTTTAACTTTTTTGGTTGCCTCTATTTTGTTGCTAATATTTTATTTCACAGAGTTTAACGGAATGATTTATTTTAGTTTACTCTTTATTGTAGCTGCTTTTTTTGTTAATACTTATCAGTTTGTTACATTATTTTTTCAATTAAAACAAAAGCAAATAACAAATCAAATTCTTCTAACTCTTGGAATTATGTTATTAAACATTCCTATAGGATATCTATATGTAGAAATTGGTTTAAAAATATATTCACATTCCAATCCAAATTAATAAATTTTATTGATGACTAACATTCAATTCATTCAAAGCCAAGTAAACACAACTCCTAAAAACATTGAAGCAACTTTAAAATTGCTTTCAGAAGATTGTACCATTCCATTTATTTCTCGATACCGAAAAGACCAAACCGGAAATCTTGATGAGGTTCAAGTGGAAAATATTGCCAAACTTTCTAAGCAATATGACGAAATTGTAAAACGAAAAGAAAGCATCCTAAAAACCATTGAAGAACAAGGTCAGCTTACGCCAGATTTAAAATCGAAAATTGAAAAATCTTTTGATTTACAAGAAGTTGAAGACTTGTATTTACCATATAAAAAGAAGAAAAAAACGCGTGCTGATGTTGCTCGCGAAAACGGATTAGAACCATTAGCAACTTTGATTTTAGCTCAAAAAAATGATGATGTAGATTTTCTTTCAACACAATACATTAATAAAAATGTTGAAAATGAAGAAGAAGCGTTGCAAGGCGCAAGAGATATTGTTGCCGAATGGATAAACGAAAATATTGCCGTGCGTCAAAGTTTACGACGATTGTACAACCGAAAAGCCGTTATCGAAACCAAAGTTGTAAAAAAGAAAGCCGAAGAAGAAGACGCTCAAAAATTCAAACAATATTTTGATTGGGCAGAACCTTTGTCAAAAGCACCTTCACATAGATTATTAGCAATGCTTCGTGCAGAAAATGAAGGTTTTATAAAACTAAAAATAGAAACCGATATTGATGAAACTTACGATTTGATAGATGAAATCATAATCAAAAATGGTAATAGCCCATCTATTAATCATGTTCAATTGGCCATTGAAGATAGTTTCAAAAGATTACTTCATCCTGCCATTTCGAATGAAACGTTACAAGAAGCCAAAGCCAAAGCCGACATAAAAGCGATAGATGTTTTCGCCGGAAACTTGAGTCAGCTTTTACTTGCGCCACCTTTAGGAGAAAAACGAATTTTAGCTATTGATCCAGGTTACAGAAGTGGCTGTAAAGTGGTTTGCTTAGATGAAAAAGGTGATTTATTATATAACGAAACCATTTATCCACATCAGCCACAAAATGAAACAGCAATGGCGATGAAAAAGATAAAATCGATGGTAAATGCTTACAACATCGAAGCCATTTCTATAGGAAACGGAACCGCAAGTCGCGAAACCGAATTTTTCATCAAGAAAATTGCTTTCGATAAACCAGTTCAGGTTTTTGTGGTTTCAGAAGCTGGAGCATCCATTTATTCAGCAAGTAAAATTGCTCGCGACGAATTTCCAAATTATGATGTAACGGTTCGAGGTTCGGTTTCTATTGGAAGACGACTTTCAGATCCTTTAGCAGAATTGGTAAAAATCGATGCCAAGTCAATAGGAGTTGGTCAATACCAGCACGATGTAGATCAAACAAAATTGAAAGAAGAATTGGACAACACCGTAATTAGATGTGTGAATTCGGTCGGAATTAACATCAATACAGCAAGTAAATCATTGTTGAGTTATGTCAGTGGAATAGGAGAGAAGATGGCCGAAAACATTATTGCTTATCGTCAAGAAAATGGTCCGTTTGAAGATAGAAAACAAATTAAAAAAGTGCCAAGACTTGGTGAAAAAGCGTATCAACAAGCTGCAGCTTTCGTTAGAATTCACAATGGAAAAAATCCTTTAGATAATTCGGCGGTACATCCAGAAGCTTATCCAATTGTGGAGAAAATGGCAAAAGATTTAAAAATTTCGGTTAACGAATTAATAGCCAACAAAGAAAAAATTGCCTTAATAAAACCAGAAAGTTACACCAATGAAACCATCGGAATTCTTGGTATAAAAGACATTCTGAAAGAATTAGTAAAACCAGGATTAGATCCAAGAAAAGCGGCAAAAGTTTTCGAATTTGACCCAAATGTTAAAACCATAAAAGACGTTCGCACCGGAATGATTTTACCTGGAATTGTAAACAACATCACCGCTTTTGGATGTTTTGTAGATATTGGAGTAAAAGAAAGTGGTTTGGTTCACATTTCCCAATTAAAAGCAGGATTTGTTAGTGATGTAAATGAAGTCGTAAAACTTCACCAACACGTTCAAGTAAAGGTCGTTGAGGTTGATGAGGATAGGAAGAGAATACAACTTACAATGATACTGTAAATATAAAATCCCAAACTCTAAAACAATTTAGAATTTGGGATTTTTTTATTTTAAACTTGAAAGATTACTCTTTAGTTTCTTCTTTTTTAGAATCAGCAGGTTGATCTTCACCTTTTGAGGCTTTTTTAAATTCATTTATTCCAGAACCTAAACCTTTCATTAGTTCAGGAATTTTTTTACCTCCAAAAAGTAATAATACCACTACAATGATAAGTATCCACTCAGATCCTCCTGGCATAAACCCTAAAAATATAGTTAAAAAATTCATTTTTTTATTTATTAAAAATTAAATTCAGTTATTTACAATATGCAAATGTAAAAATAAAATGGTCGTGAATTGTGATTACTAAAAATTTTTACAATTAATTTAAGTTTAATATAGTTTTTAGTTATTCATTTTATTTTTTTAAAAAGCAAAAACCTTAATAAACATAGCAATTCAACAAATTTTCTATATTTGTATAATAATAAAAAAACATGTCTGAAAAGCGCCTCAAAAAGCAAAAATTAAAGAAACATCTTTTCACTAAAAATCGTTTAGTAATTTTAAATGATGAGACTTTTGAAGAAGTTTTTTCATTGAGATTAACCTTGATGAATGTCTTTGTTTTTGCCTCAATTGGAGCTATTTTAATCATTTTTGTGACTACTTTTATTATTGCTTTTACTCCTTTAAGAGAATATATTCCAGGTTATACTTCAACAAAGCTTAAAAAAGACGCTACAGAATTAGCTCTAAAATCAGATTCATTGGAGTTTGCTATTAAGAAAAATGAAGCTTATCTAGAGTCGATTAAAAAAGTTTTAAATGGTAATTTAGAATACGCTAAAGTCAATAAAGATTCCATTTTAGCAATATCAGTTGATACATTACCAGATTTACAATTAACAGCGACTGAAGCCGAAATGAATCTGAGAAAACAAGTTGCCGAGGAGGAAAAGAAAGCTAAAGAAGAAAGTAAAACTTCTAAAAAGAAGCAGAAATAATGTCAATAAAATCTATAGCAGCCAAGCTATTTGCTAAGTCAATTCATAATAAAACTCAAAAATGGGCTTCAAATCCTGTTGAAACGCAACAAAAAGTTTTTAATGATTTAATTCGTCAAGCGAAAGAAACTCAGTTTGGAAAAGATCACAAATTCATTGAAATTAAAACTTTTGAAGATTTTGCCAATCAAGTTCCAATAAGAGATTATGAGGAATTAAAACCATATGTTGACCGAGTTGTAAAAGGCGAAGAAAATATTCTTTGGAAAGGAAAGCCTCTTTATTTTGCCAAAACATCGGGCACAACTTCTGGCGCAAAATACATTCCACTTACTAAAGAATCGATGCCTTTTCATATTCAAGCTGCGCGAAATGCGATTTTGAGTTACATTCACGAAACAGGAAAAGCCGATTTTGTTGATGGTAAAATGATTTTTCTACAAGGAAGTCCGATATTGGAAGAAAAAAACGGAATTAAATTAGGTCGTCTTTCCGGAATTGTTGCGCATTTTGTTCCAAAATATTTACAGAAAAACCGAATGCCAAGTTGGGAAACCAATTGCATTGACGATTGGGAAACCAAAGTTGACGCTATTGTTGAAGAAACCTTCAAGGAAGATATGGCAGTGATTTCAGGAATTCCTTCTTGGGTGCAAATGTATTTCGAAAAATTGCATCAAAAAGCTCAAAAGCCAGTTGGAGAACTCTTTAAAAACTTCAATTTATTTATTTATGGTGGAGTAAATTATGAACCTTATCGTGCCAAATTTGAAAATTTAATTGGAAGAAAAGTAGATTCTATTGAATTGTTTCCGGCTTCTGAAGGATTTTTTGCCTACCAAGATTCTCAAAAAGAAAAAGGAATGTTGTTGCTTTTGAATTCAGGAATTTTCTACGAATTTGTAAAAGCCGACGAATTTTTCACAGAAAATCCCAAACGATATACTATTGGTGAAGTTGAACTAAATATAAACTACGTTTTAATCATTTCAACCAACGCAGGACTTTGGGCTTATAATATTGGTGACACGATTCAATTTACAAGTTTAAAACCTTATCGAGTTATCGTTTCGGGTCGAATTAAACATTATATCTCTGCGTTTGGTGAACATGTAATTGGTAAAGAAGTCGAACATGCTTTACAGGAAGCTATGGAAAATACAGATATCCGTGTTAATGAGTTTACAGTTGCGCCACAAATTGCACCAAGGGATGGTTTACCTTATCACGAATGGTTTATTGAATTTGATTCCGAAGTTTCGGAAGAACCCAATAATCTGTATGAATTTGCGTTAAAAATTGACAACGCAATGCGAAAGCAAAACGTTTATTATGATGATTTAATTGTTGGAAAAGTGTTGCGAACATTAGTAATAACAAAAGTTTCAAAAAACGGATTCCAAGAATACATGAAATCTATAGGAAAATTAGGAGGTCAAAATAAATTACCAAGACTTTCTAACGATAGAAAAATTGCTGATTTTTTTCAGAAAATAGAAAAAAGATGATAGAAAAAAGACTGGTTTGGGTTTTACTTTTAATTTCACAATTTACTTTTTCTCAAATTAAAGGCGTTGTAAAAGATAGTTTGACAGGAAATCCAATTCCTTTTGTAAATATTTGGGTTGAGAATGAGAATATTGGAGCAAGCTCAGAAGAAAATGGAACTTTTGAAATTTATACTTCAGAAAAGAGTAAAAACTTGATATTTACAGCAATAGGTTTTGAGAAAAAAATTGTAAAAATATCAGAAAGTAAAGAAGTAAAATTAAAGGCGGTAGAATATTTACTAGATGAAATAGTGCTTTCTAATAGTAAAGAAACCAAACAAATTGAAATAGGCAAAACCAAAAATTCGATTTCACAAGCATTTGATAATGGTCCTAAAATTGTTGCTAAATTTTTCCCGTACAAATCGTCCTATAAAGCAACAAAATATATAAAAAAAGTTACTGTTTTAACTGATAGCAAAATAGAAAACGCCACGATAAAATTACATTTTTATGCTGTTGATTCTTTAGGTTTTCCATCAAAAGAGTTGTTAAAAAAAGATTTGATACTAACTGTAAAAAAAGGTGTAAACAATCATGCTTTTGATATTTCAGATTTGAATCTAACTATGCCAAAATCAGGACTTTTTGTGGGATTTGAAAAATTACTTATTGAGAAAAATAAACTTGAAACAACAATTACAGATTTTAATTCGAACACAACAAAAATCCAAAGAAAGTATTACCCATTCTTACTATATAATTTTGTTGAAAAAGATTTTCAATTTGAATATTCTGGCGGAAAATGGTGCAAACAACAAAAATTCAATCTTGATGGTTCAGTGAGTAAAATGATGATAAATGAGCCGGCAATTAACCTTATCCTAACCAACTAAAGCATAAAATCAGTATATTTGCAGGTTAGAAAATAAAATTTAATGAAAGAAATTAAAAACATTTCGCGCTCAAGAGCGCAAGAATCGTCGGCAGCTATCGAACGATTGTACATTACCATGAGACATTTATTTAACAGAGGTTTTTACAAACCAATGGGTGTTTCAGGAGAAACTTTAAGAGAAGCTTTATTAGAGCTTCGACCAGAAATTTACGGAAGTATTGCAGAAGAAAAAGTAGAACTTAACGGTTTACTTTACGTAATAGAAAGACTTCCAGTAGGAATTGAAGAATGCCGTTACATCAATTTAACTTCGGATGAAGGGTATTCAAAATCACATTTTCAAGCCATTGTTCCACCAAAACGTAGAAGAAATTGCTACAGAATTGATGAAGAACAAATGAATGTAGAAATTACTCGCGGACGTTCCGATATTTATGATATTTTGACGCATTTGACTTTCATTTTCATCGAATCTCACAAAATTAAAGACAGAGTTTTAATTGATGAAGAAGGAAGAATTTCACGCGATTGGCAAAAATTAGAACAAGCCGCTTTACAAATCAAAAAACTAACTCAAATTGAAAAGGAGAAAGCCATTTCTCACGCCGCAAATGTGTTGGGAAGAACGTTTGTTGAGGTTTTAGATATTTATGATTCTTTTGGAACTAAAGAAAAACCAGACAGATTTCTTCACGTAATTTACTGGTTAGGAAAACTTGCCATTGAAGAAGTGGTTGACAATAACAAAAGAACAATTACTTTTAGTCCAATTTTGAGAGAACGTCTTGGACACCACATTCACGGTGAAATTTGGGCAACCAATATCAAAGAAGTTTTAAAAGAAAACAATTTACTAGGAAGACCAATTCATATTATTAGTGCAAACATGCACAGTGTTATGAATTCGATTTTTGCTACGCATGTTTTAGGACCAAAATTCAAAGGAAAATCAGATTTTGATATTTTTGAAGAATTGAGTCGTCAAGGTGCGCATGATGTTCGTGATAAAGTAGAAGAATTTGCAATTAAACACGGAATGATTTCGCTTCCAGACCAATCTGGAACTAACATTGATGTTCAAATATTTGACACTTCAAAAATTGATTGGATAAAATCGGCATTTCCAAATGCAAAAGTTGGAAAAGACAATCCAGTTATAATTGTGATGGATTATGCTTTTGGAGAACAAGCTTACGAAACTATTGATGAATTATTGAAACCTTACAAAAACGGAAAAGAGAAAATTTTACTTAATGTAGAATCGGTTTCCATTATGGGTAAAGCAGGAATTTTAGAAGGCGGAAAAGGCGACATCATGATTCCAAACGCTCATATTAACGAAGGAACAGCAGATAATTATTTCTTTGAAAATGAATTAACTGCCGAAATGCTTGAAGGAAACGGAATTCCTGTTTTTGCCGGACCAATGATTACTGTTTTAGGAACATCACTTCAAAATAAAGATTTATTGAAATTTTTCCACGAGTCAACTTGGAGCGTAATTGGTCTAGAAATGGAAGGTGCTTATTATCAAAAAGCGATTCAATCAGCATCTAAAATTAGAAAAAGCATTAATCCAAATGTAAAAGTTCGTTATGCCTATTATGCTTCAGATAATCCTTTAGAAACAGGAAGTACATTAGCTTCTGGAGGATTAGGAACAACAGGAGTAAAACCAACGTATTTGATTACAATCAAAATATTAGAACAAATTTTCAACGTAAAATAACATATTTCTATGAGTACAAATTCTCAAAATAATGACAATCAAGAAATTGATTTATCTGATATTTCAAAAAAAATTGGTGGATTATATGACGCTGTTTTAATGTCGATTTTTAATTTGATTTTGTTTTTTAAAAGAAAAGCCTTAATTCTAGGATTATTATTTATAATTGGAGCTGGATTAGGTTATTTTTTAGATTCAAATAAAAATTATAATAGTCAAATAATTGTTGCGCCAAGTGGAGGAGTTGATTATTTATACTCAAAAATAGATTTGATTAAATCAAGACTATCTGAAAAAGACGAGAAATTTTTTAAAAGTATTGGGATTACCAATTCAGATAAAATTCAAAATATAAAAATTGAACCAATTGTTGATCTATATAATTTTGTAAATAATAATACTGCAATCGCTTCAAATGCTCAAAACACTCAAAACTTTGAAGTAATAAAATTACTAGCAGAAAGTAATGATATTAATAAAGTAATTGAAGATGAACTTACTAGTAAAAACTATCCTTATCATTCTTTACTTATATCATCAAACGGTAGAATAGAATCAGATGATATTATTAAACCTTTATTGAAATACTTGAATACTGACGACTACATGAATCAGATTTCAAAAATTAATAAGGAGAATATTTTAATAAAAATGAAGAAGAACGAAGAAGAAATCGTTCAAATAGATTCGCTTATTAGTGTAATATCTAAAAACATATCTAAAAACAATAAAGGTAATAATCTAATATACAACAATGAAAACAGCGAGATAAACGGAATGTTTGAATTAAAAAATAAACTAATTAGTGAAATTGCTTCTCAAAAAATACAATTAGTTAAAATTGATACTTTTATAAAAGATATTAGTATAACTCCAAATATTATAAATAATAAAGGAACAAATGGAAAGATGAAATTGATTTTACCGATACTATTTATTTCTTTATTTGTGTTTATTTCTCTATTTCTAGCTTTTTATAAAAATCAGTTAACTAAAACAAAATAGAAATTTTATGAAAGGAATTATCTTAGCTGGAGGTTCAGGAACTAGATTACACCCATTGACTCTTGCTGTAAGTAAACAGTTAATGCCAATTTATGATAAACCAATGATTTACTATCCACTTTCAACATTGATGTGGGCAGGAATTAATGAAATACTAATCATTTCAACGCCACACGATTTACCTTTATTTAGACAATTATTAGGTGATGGAAAAAAATTTGGTTGTCGTTTTGAATATGCCGTTCAAGAAAACCCTAACGGTCTTGCGGAAGCATTTATTATTGGAAAAGAATTTATTGGAAAAGATAAAGCAGCACTTATTCTTGGAGATAATATTTTCTACGGAACAGGTTTAGCCGAATTGTTACAAGCCAATAGTAATCCTGATGGAGGAATTATTTATGCATATCATGTCCATGATCCAGAAAGATATGGAGTGGTTGACTTTGATAAAGACGGAAACGTTCTTTCAATAGAAGAAAAACCCGAAAAACCTAAATCAAATTTTGCAGTTCCTGGAATTTATTTCTATGATAATTCCATTATTGAAGTGGCAGCTAATATAAAACCAAGTCATCGAGGTGAACTTGAAATAACAGACGTTAATAAAGAATATTTAAAAAGAGGAAATCTAAAAGTTAGTATTCTCGATAGAGGAACCGCGTGGTTAGACACAGGAACTTTCCAATCATTAATGCAAGCAGGACAGTTTGTACAAGTAATCGAAGAGCGCCAAGGATTGAAAATTGGAGCAATAGAAGAAGCAGCATACAAAATGGGATTTATAGACACTAAACAATTAAAAGAACTTGCAATACCATTACTTAAAAGCGGTTACGGATTACATTTAATGAGTTTATTAGAAGAATAAAATTAATTTAAGTTTAAATGAAGTTTGATTTTTTAGAAATTGACTTTGATTTTTGCTATTGAAATTGCTATTGAACATGATTTTTACAGAAACTAAACTCAAAGGTTGTTTTATTATAGAACCCAAAATTATAAAAGACGAAAGAGGTTTTTTTATGGAAAGTTTTAATGAACAAACTTTTGAAAAAGGAACAGGTGAAAAAGTACATTTTGTTCAAGATAATCAATCTTATTCTTCGAGAGGAGTACTTAGAGGATTGCATTATCAAATAGGTGAACATGCTCAGGCAAAACTAGTTAGAGTTTTAAATGGAGAAGTACTTGATGTTGCCGTAGACATAAGACCAGATTCTGAAACGTTTGGACAGCATATTGCTGTTTTACTTTCAGGCGATAACCAAAAACAGTTTTTTATTCCAAGAGGATTTGCTCATGGATTTTTGGTTTTGAGTGAAAAAGCCAACTTCTTTTATAAATGCGATAATTTTTACAATAAAGAAAGCGAAGGCGGAATAAAATATAACGATTCAGAGATCAATATTGATTGGCAATTTGATGTTGATGAATTAATAATTTCTGAAAAAGACCAACTACTTCCCAATTTAAAAAACGCTAAAAAAGTATGGTAGTTTTAGTTACAGGAGCAAACGGACAACTAGGACAAGCGTTACAATCTATTTCAGGAAATCATCCAGAAATAGATTTTATTTTTTGCTCTTCTTCAGATTTAGATATTACTAAAAAGGAAAGTTGTGAAGCGGTTTTTTTAAAGTACAAACCAAACTATTGCATAAACGCAGCAGCTTACACAGCAGTTGATAAAGCAGAAAGCGAACCCGAAAAAGCATATTTAATCAATGTTAAAGGAGCAAAAAATCTAGCTGAGGTTTGCAAAGAATATGGCACTATTTTACTTCACATTTCTACTGATTTTGTTTTCGATGGAAGTAATAAAATAGCTTATAAAGAGGAAGACTCACCAAATCCAACAGGAGTTTATGGTTTGACAAAATTACAAGGAGAAAAAGCGATTCAAGAAACATTTGATAATTATTTCATTATAAGAACCTCTTGGGTTTATTCGCAATTCGCAAATAATTTCATGAAAACCATGCTTCGTTTAGCTTCCGAAAGAGATAGTTTATCAGTAGTAAATGACCAAATAGGCACACCAACAAACGCAGTAGATTTAGCGGAAGCTTTGATTAAAATCTGCACAACTCATAACTGTCAGACTGAGCCTGTCGAAGTATTTGGTATATACAATTTCAGTAATGAAGGACAATGTTCATGGTATGATTTTGCTAAGGAAATATTTGAAATAAATAATGTCAATATAAATTTAAACCCAATTCCAACAACAAGTTTTCCAACACCTGCAAAAAGACCTGCTTATAGCGTATTAGATAAAACTAAAATAAAAAAGTTTTTTCAAGTTGAAATTAAGGATTGGAAAGAAAGTTTAAGAACATGTAAAATTTAAATTTTATTTAGGAGTTTATCAATTCATAAAATATAATTTTACCAACAAAATAGTACTTTTGAAAAAGACGATATTTATACTGAGTTTTCTAATGATAAACATTGCATTTGTATTTGCCCAAAAAGCAAAAACAATTGTTATTGAAAATTCTGATTTCTCAGACATTAATCAATTTGAAGTTCCAGACGCTGTACTTTTAACAGGTAATGTGAGACTTAGTCATGATGGAGCAACAATGACTTGCAACAAAGCCTATTATTATCAAAAAGAAAACTACATAAAAGCATTTGGAGATGTTCAAATGGTGCAAGGCGACACACTTTATTTAAACAGTAAATATGCCGAGTATAATGGAAATGTCAAAAAAGCATTTGCAGCAGGAAATGTGGTTATGACTTCACCAGAGTCAACAATGACTACCGATACTATTTATTTTGACCGAAACACTCAAGTAGCTTATTTTAATTCAAACGGAACCATTGTAAATAAAAACAACACTTTAAAAAGTAAAGCAGGACGTTATTATTTAAAGGAAAAAAAATACCAATTTTTATCTGCTGTTGAGTTAAAAAACCCAGAATATACTATAAAGACAAATCATTTAGATTATAAAACAACTCAAGGAAATTCCGATTTAAAAGGACCGTCTACTATTGTTAGTAAAGAAACCTTTATTTATACAGAAAACGGACATTATAACAGCAAGAACAATACAGGACATTTTCTTCAAAAATCGTATATAAAATACAAAGACAGATTGATAGAAGGAGACAGTTTATATTACGATAGAAAAATTGAATATGCCTCTGGAACTAATAATGTAAAAATTACAGATTCCATTAACAAAGCCATCATCAAAGGCCATTATGGCGAAGTTTTTAAACAAAAGGATTCTGTTTACATGACTAAGCACGCCTCAATACGCTATAAAGTTGAAAACGATTCGATGTTTGTTCACGCTAAAAAGTTGTATTTAACCGGGAAAACAGGCGAACGAATTGTGAGAGGACAAAAAAACGTTAGATTTTTCAAAACAGATTTAAGCGGTAAATGTGACTCAATTCATTCCGATCAAAAGAGAGCTTTAACACAACTTATTGGAAAACCAATTCTTTGGAATTTTGAAAACCAACTTACAGGTGATGTAATGCATTTGATAGGTGATAATAAAACAGAAAAATTAGATTCGCTTAAAGTGTTAAACAATACTTTTATTATTTCAAAAGATACTATTGGTGATGGTTTTAACCAGATAAAAGGTTTAAATCTTTATGGAAAATTTCTAGAAAATAAACTTCATGAAGTCGATGTTATTAAGAATACAGAGGTTGTTTATTTTATGAGAAATGATAAGAATGAACTTATAGGTATCAATAAAAACGTTAGTAGCAAGATTAATATGATAATGGATGATAAAAGTAAAGTAGAAACAATTACTTTTTTCAACAATGTAGATGGTGATATTTATCCAGAAAAAGATTTACCCGAAAACGCAAGAAAACTTCGAGGTTTTGTATGGCGAGGCGACGAACGAATAAAAACAAAAGAAGATATTTTCCCAGAAGATGAGGTAGAATTGGATAAAAAAATAGTGGAGGAAAGTAAGGCTAAATTTGTAGAACAAAACAACAAACAAGAAGCAGCTGACATCAATCAAATAATCTCAAAAATCAAACCTAATGAAATTTCATATGGAGATTCTTTTATGGGCAATCTAGAAACCATAGACAATAATAATAATTTAATAAAAGTTTCTGGATGGGCTTTTTTTAAAAATCAATCGACAAACAAGACAAGGATTATTTTATTGTTACTAAAAGATGTAAAAGCAACAAAATTTAATGTTTTAAAAGTGATTAGACCAGATGTAACAGCAGCTTTTAAATTAGATTATAATGTTGATAATTGTGGATATGCAGCAACTCTTGATAGTTCAAATTTAAAAAAAGGCACCTATCAAATTGCAGTATATCTAAAAGATGAAGAAACAAATAAAGAAGGACTATTGATAACCGATAAAACATTAGTAATTAAATAAAAAATATTATAATTATCTTTAAAAATTTATAATTATCTTTATATAAATTTATTGATTATGAGTATTTTAAAATTAAAATCTATAAAACACTTTTTTATTCTATTTACATTTATAATTTTTTCTTGTTCTGAAAATAATGTAAATGAAGAAATAAGTTCAAATGAAGAAATAAGTTCTCAAGAATCTTCTTACGTTATTGTTAACAATATAAAAGCAAAAACTGGAATTATAGATAACTCAGCACCTTATGCTACTAAAAAAAACGGTGTTTTTTCAATAATTTTCTCATGTGGAGTGAATTCACTTAAACATTATTTTGATGTGCAAATAACAGAGGAAGGAAAAGTTGTTTTTATAAAGGATCATTCAATATCAGCAAGTTATTACAATAGAGATTATTATAATTATAGATATTATCCAGATAATTTTGTTAATGTTTTAGAGTTTAGTTTTAATAATGAATTAAAAACGTTTAAATTAAAATTAAAAGCAAATTTATATATTGACTCATCTAATTTGCAATCTGAAAACATTGATACAGAAATGTATTTATTAGGCAGTTATGAAATTAAGCCAAATACAGAAAACTTCTTACTTAGTGATAGATTAGATTATTGCAGTGCTAAATTTAATTCTAATATTTGGACAGCAATGAAGCAATATGAAAATGGTTCATTTACTAATTATGACCCCTATAAGATTAAAGTTGTTTTTAATTCTTCAACACCTGTAGGAATTTATTCATTCACAAATATCGAAAACAGCAATTGTATTAAGTTTTATAAATTTAATGTCTTAACATTTCAATATGATGAATTTAATGTTTCAGGGAATGTTAATATGTACTACAAGGAATTCCACGGTATGAGCCAACAATTATCTACATATTCTTTCTTCGGAACTTTTAATCTAACAGCAACTAATCCAAATAATCCTAACGAAGTAATTAATGTAACAGATGGTAAATTTAGAACTTTAAATCCTTATCAATAATATGAAGCCAGTAAGTTTTCTTTTGTGTTTATGTTTTTTGATTTTTTATTCATGCAGTAATGATGAATCAGATAATCAATCCGCTGAGCAGCCATCTAATAATAACAATAATAATAACATTGCAGAAGTTAAAATAAATGGTGAATTGGTTGCAAATAATTATTTTGTTGATAAAAAGTTTTACAAAGTTGAAGATGAGTTTTACATTATAGATGGTTTAGAAATTAACAAATTAATTAGTTTTAATAAAAATGGTGAATTCGGATCATTTAGTTGGAATTTTTTAAATAATCAAACAAATACATACAAAGTTTTTTATTCCTACAACCCTTTCAGTTCCCATTTTTTTAGATTGAATATTGAAGAAATTGATGAAGTTAACAAAAAGATTAAAATTAATTTTAACGGAGAAATGTATGGAGATCCTAACAGCCTTCAATCTGAAGGAAAATATGTGAATGGAAGAATTGTAGCTGATTATATAGATGTTATTCCTGCAGTTTTCGGATTAAAGAACACGGCTAAAATTAATGGTCAAAATTGGACTAGAACAAATTCTGTTCAAGAAAATGGAGTTTCAGCTACAATTCAAAACGAGTATAATGATAAAGAATATAGAATTAGAATCTTCTATAGAATTGGCATAACATCTGTTGGAACTTATAATTTTACTTCAACGGATCAAATAAACAAAGTTGAAATTTCTAAGTATGACTTGATAACAAATTCATATATAAACTATAATTGTACAGGACAATTAAAAATATTAAACATATTTCAAACGCAAATAAAAGGAGAATATAGTTTTACAGGAGTTAATCCAAATAATTCTTCAGATGTAGTCACAGTAACAAATGGAGAATTTAAAATAATTTCAGTTTATTAATATTGTTTTTAAGTTAGTATCAAAAAAGAACAAACGTGTTCTATTAATACATACAACAAATATTAAAAGTGTTCAATGACACAATCAACTATTTTTTTTTAATTAATTTATTGTAATAACACTTTAAAAGTATAGTTGTAAAATCATAATAAGGTACTAAAGGTAAGGTGCTACTTTTATTTATTAGCTTTACATCTAAAGCTTCTTTAAGTGCTTTGTAAATTTGATTACTAACACCTTCATTGAGCATTTTTGCAGTTATCTTTTCAAAATATATAGGCTTTATGAAATCTTTGCATCTTATGTAAAAATCAAGATCACCAACAATTTTGTAATTATCATTAAACAATCCGACATCATCAAATAGCTCTTTTTTATGGAACGAACCTACTTGAGCAATTTCCATATTTCTTACTACTTTTTTCCACACAAAGGGTTTTCCTATAACAGTTAAAACTTCTTTTTTGCTGTTAATAAGTTCAACTTTTGATGAAATATAATTTGAATTGGCATCATTCTTTAAATAAAAATAATACTGCTCTAATGCATCTGGTAAATATTCGTCATCAGAACCAAGGAAACTAATCCACTTTCCAGAGCTTAGTTTAATTCCTTTGTTCCATGCATCATAAATTCCATTGTCTTTTTCAGAAATGTAACTGTATTTTATGTTTTTTTCTTCAAATGACGATTCAAATGATTGTATAATTTGCAATGTTTTATCGGTAGAATTTCCGTCAATTATTAGGTATTCAAAATCAGAAAACCCTTGATTTAAAACAGAAGATATAGTGTCAAAAATTGTTTTTTCACTATTGTATGAGGCAGTTACTATTGAAAAAAAAGGTTTATCCATTTCTTTTTAAAAGCTTAAGTATTTCATTTCTCATGAAAATAAAATTTTTGTTTCTGTATATTGTAATTAAATAAAAACAAAAGGTCATTATCAATATGCAAATAAACAATAAATTAATTGTATTTTCTACATAATTCATAGCAGTTTGAAATCCAAAATAGGAGAACAATGAGGCAACTAAAATAAGCTGCACATCGTTTTTACTAATAACTTCTTTCCATTCAATTTTGCTCAATTTTTGGAATGAAAAAACAATTATCAAAGAGCCAACCATAAAAGCTAAATTCCAAGCAATAACAACACCATATCCATTGAAGAGCTTTCCTAAAAAAAAGCCCATCACAGAATTGATAATTACAATTGCTGAATAAGATAGTATTAACCAATTTAATTTTCCCTCACCAAGATAACTAAAATAAGCAGGATTACTTGAGATGTTTATAAACACAGCTACAGAATTAACACATACAGCAAACAAAAAGAATGGTATAATTTTCCCTATCCAGATTTGAGAGATAATAGGTGCAAAGACTAAAATTCCTGAAATAATAATTACATTGACAAATAAAATTACAGAAAATGTTTTTTCATACAATGTTTTAACCGAATTATCATTTCGCTCTTTAGCTTCAGCAACAACCGGTATTATAACTTGATTGGCACTTACTATTAACCCTCTAAATTGTGAAACTAACCTACTGGCCATTTCGTAGTAACCAACCATAGCAAGTCCGCCAAATTTACTTAAAAAGGCTTTAGTTACAGGTTCAAAAGACATTTGCATAAATGATAGAGCCTGCATTTTTAATCCATAGTTAATGATTTCTTTAAACAATTCTTTAGACCAATTCCAACGAAAAGAAAGCACATTTTTAAGGTGCTTAGAAATAAAGTAAAAGGATAAAATAAGGACTAAAACACCTTGGAATATTTGTGCAAATACTAAACCTTTTAATCCATAATTTGGCGTCAGTAGTAAACTCAATCCAAATAATAAAATAGAACTAAAACTTAAGATATAGCTTTTAATATAATTTTTTTGAATACCGTCAAGGCAACTGCTTATTACTCCACTTACAGCATTTATGATAAGACTTATTAAAGAGTAAGGAAGGACTTCCAAAGCAACTTTAATATAGTTTTTTTCTATAAAATAGGGCAGTATATAATTTCCTAAAATTAATATTACAACAGAAATTAATATATATGTTACTAATATAAAAACACAAGATGTAAAGATTAATTTTTTGAGACTTTCAAAATCACCTCGTGTGTAATAAGTTGAAACAAACTTAATAATACTGGTACTAATACCAAAATTTGCTATAAGAGCAAGCGAAGTTGTTGCTATTATTAATGACCAAACCCCTAATAGTTTTATACCTATAGTATCCAACAAATAGCGATACAATAATAGATAAATTAAACCAACAACTATTACTTGAATAATTGCCGAAAGAGAGTTTTTTATTATTTTATTTTTCTGCAAAATCAGAGTTTTATATCAGAAATATAATTTTCCATTTGGTTTATTCTGTCATTCCAATTATGATATTTTACGACTATTTCATAATTCTTCTCAATTAAAGGAATGTAAGAAGAAAAGTTTTCAAGAATGCTATTGATTTGTTCTATCGGATTTTCTTCATCAATCTCTATTATGGGATTGTAATCAAAGAGAAAACGCATGTCGTGCGGTAATTTACCCAAAATTAAACACCTTGAAGCCATTGATTGTAAATACCTGTTGGTTAAAGTAGAAATTTTACCAGTTCGTTCAGGATGTGTAATATCTGATGGAACACATATTGATATTTTGGAATTGGCCAATCCTTCTAAAAATTCCTCTCTTGTTTTAAAAATAATTTGCCCTGCTTGCTTTTCGTATTTATAGACATACTTATTTTCAATTGATTTAATTGAATTGTGATATTCATTCCATTTTCTACCTAATTGTAAGATATCAGTCGTTCTTTTATTATAGTCTATAAATCTATAATTTTCTGATTCGACACCTTCAGGAATCCATTCAGCCCTAAATTTTTTTATTTCAAGTGAGTTAAAATATTCAGCCGATTGCTTACTTGCTGTAAAAAGTAAATTGATGTTGTATTGTTTAATCGTCTTTTCTATATCGTCAAACAATGGTTCCCAAGCATCATACATCCAAAGTGTTTTGAGATTGGATTTGTAATTAAAAAATGGAAAAAACTTTTCTTTTTGATAACCAATAATCACATAATTTTTTTTGCTAAAAAAAGGAAGTTTTATTGGCGCAAAAACTTTCAAATATTGTCTAATTATGAATGCCATCCATCCGTTTACACCATTTATAATTTCCCAATTTTTCTTCTCAATAATTCTATGTTCGAATTCATGGTATAAATCCATCGAAACATGATTGTTGAAATTGGTTTTTATAAGTGTAAATTTTTTCATGCTTATTTATATCGAACTTAAAACATCATACAAATGTTTAATTTCTTCTGTTAATGTAACTTGATGATTACCAACAAAAAAACCGTTTTTGTCTAAATATTGAGCATTTTTCATTTCTCCAAAAATTTCATAGTCAAAGAAACGAAGTACTTCGTTTTTAGTAAAATCACCTGTTACAATTGGTCTGCAATCGATACCATTAGCTTCTAGTTTTTTTACAATATCGCTTCTTTTCAAAGTAGATTCTGGTTTGATAATAAAACTAAACCCAAACCAACTACTGTTGTCTATATCTTTCTGAATATAAAAGTCTTTATGATTAGCAAACAATGAATTAAAAAGAACTGCATTTTCTCTTCTTTTAGCCAAAAAATCTGGAAGTTTTTTTAATTGTTCAATTCCAATGGCGCCACTCATTTCAACTGGTCTAAAATTGTAACCAGGTAAAATAAATCTAAATGATTCTTCGAACCAATCATCACTTTTATTAGACACTTTATTTTCTTTTGGTAAATGTCTCGTCCAGCCATGGGCTCTAATACAAATTAAGACATGATAAAGTTCTTCATCATCTGTAACAACAATACCACCTTCCATGGTCGCCATGTGATGTGAATAGAAAGTAGAATAGGTTCCAACAATTCCAAATGTTCCAGTTTGTTTCCCTTTGTATTCTGCACCCATAGATTCGCAATTATCTTCCATTAACAGGATATCGCGACCATTTATAATTTTATTTATGGCATCAAAATCATTAGGATTACCCAATAAATTCACAGCTAAAATCATTTTTGTGTTATCCGTTACTGCTTTTTCAAGTTGTACTAAATCAAAATTTAGCGTTTCTAAATCAACATCAACAAATTTTAATTTTAATCCGTATTGATATAACGGATAATAGGTTGTAGACCAAGAAACAGCAGGGACAATTACTTCGTCACCTCTTTTTAATTTAGGATTTTTGGTGTAAAACAATGCTCCAACAGCTAATAAGTTAGCTGATGAACCTGAATTTACCATCACTGCATATTTTGAATTTACAAATTTTGCAAAATTCTCTTCAAACTGTTTTACACCTTCTCCCATGGTGTACATGTCTTTGGCAATTACAGATTGTATCGCTTCAATTTCTTTTTCATCCCAAGTTGAGGATGCTAATGGATATTTTATCATTATAAAACGTATTTTTTAAAATAGTCAACAGTTTTTTCAATTCCTTCCTCAAGGGAAGTCGAATGTTTCCATCCAAATTGTTTCAGTTTTGTATCGTCAATTAATTTTTGTCTCATTCCAACAGGTTTAGTCAAATCGTGAACAAATTTACCTTTGTAACCTAAAACTTTTGCAATTACGCTGTAATATTCATTAATGGTGTAATCGTATCCTAAACCTACATTTAGATTCTGTGGCATTTTTTCAAAATTTGCAATAGCATAAAAAACAAAATTTGCTAAATCCTCAGCATACATAAATTCCCTTCTTGATAAGCCATCACCCCAAATATCAATTTCCGATTTATTGTTTATAATAGCATCTTGAATTTTATTGATTACAGCAGGAACCATATGAGAATGTTCAGGCGAAAATTTATCGTATTTTCCATATAAATTACAAGGAATTATAGTTTTGTATATAAAACTGCTATCTTCTTTGGAAATGTATTCGCATAATCTCGTTGAAACAATTTTAGCAATGGCATAACCCTCATTTGTTGGCTCTAATTCTCCTTGTAAAATTAATTCTTCTGCAAGTGGATTCTTTGCATTTCTTGGGTACATACATGAACTTGCTAAATTCATAAAATGTTTTACATTGTTATTTTTAGCCGCTAAAATTATATTTCTTCCAATGTCTAAATTAACCATTAAAAAGTTGACAGGATTGGCAATATTGGCATGAATCCCTCCAACTAAACCGGCAGCATGAATTATAAAATCGGGTTTGTTAATTTTTATAAATTCATCTACCGCATTATAATCTTGTAAATTTAATTCTTTACTAGAAGGATGAATAAAGGTAAAATTTTTGGCTTCAGAATAGTTGAGAATATTTTTTCCAACCATGCCGTTTCCTCCTGTCAAAAAAATCTTCATAATAATGGTTTATTAAAATAGATATATTATTCAAATAATTTTAACGAGTCCCTATCTTTAAACCTTACAACATATTCTAAATCATGTTTCATCATAATTTTTACCAGCTCATTTATTGAAGTTCTACTCGGATTCCAACCCAAAATTGTTTTTGCTTTGGTTGGATCACCAAGAAGGCTTTCAACTTCAGCTGGACGATAATAGTTTTCATCGACTTCAATTAAAACTTTACCAGTTTTTTTACAAATACCTTTTTCAAGTTCTTCCTCACCCTGCCATTCAAGTTCAATTCCTGCTTCAAGAAAAGCAAGCTCACAAAACGTTTTCACAGAATGTTGAATTCCTGTTGCAATAACAAAATCCTCTGGAGTCTCTTGTTGTAGCATTAACCACATACATTCTACATAGTCTTTTGCATAACCCCAATCTCTTAGAGAATTTAGATTTCCTAAATATAATTTTTCTTGTAAACCATGAGCAATTCTTGAGGCTGAGAGAGTAATTTTTCTTGTTACAAAAGTTTCACCTCTTCGTTCAGATTCATGGTTGAATAAAATCCCATTTACTGCAAAAATATTATAAGATTCTCTGTAGTTTTTTGTAATCCAGAATGCATATAATTTAGCAACACCATATGGAGAACGTGGATAAAAAGGAGTGGTTTCTTTTTGAGGAATTTCTTGAACTTTGCCGTATAACTCAGAAGTTGAAGCTTGATATATTTTAGTTTTTTCAACTAAATTACAAATTCTGACAGCCTCTAGTAATCGTAAGGTTCCCACAGCATCAGTTTCAGCTGTATATTCTGGCATGTCAAATGAAACTTTAACATGAGATTGTGCTGCAAGATTATAAATTTCGTCAGGTTGGACCTGTTGAACCAATCGAATTAAATTAGTAGAATCAGTCATATCACCATAATGTAGTTGGATTTTTTTTGACTGATGTAAATCACGAATTAAGGATTCTATATATAAATGTTCAATTCTTTCAGTGTTAAAAGTAGAACTTCTCCTAATGATTCCGTGAACTTCGTAGCCTTTTTCAAGTAAAAATTCAGCTAAATAAGAACCATCTTGTCCATTAATTCCAGTAATTAAAGCTTTCTTCATTTCAAATTTTTTATTGCAACGACAAATATATGTTTTATTATAGAAATATATTTATTCAACTTTATTTATTCAAACAAAAATTATAAATTATATTTGGCAAAAAAAGAATTTGAAGTCTAAAATAAATATTTCTCTACTGTTTTCAATTGTTGTTTTATGTGAGATTTATATAGTTTCATTTAGAACTAATCTATTGATTCAGTTTGCTTTTCTTTCACTTCTAATTGTTTCTGGAAAAGGAATTGTTTCAAAACAGCTCCTGAAAACACTCCTTCCAATATTTATTATTTTTATTGTTGGTTTTTTTGGTTTTTTTTGGAATAATTATTTAATAGTAGATTTTATAAAAGACTTTTCTCATTTTATAAAACCTTTAATTGCTATAACAGTTGGTTATTTAACTTTTAAATCAATAAATGATGCCTCGTCATTTTTAAAAACTATAATAGTTGTTGCTGTTATTACAGCAATTATTCATTTAATTGGTGTTTTTGGATTTTCAAACTTGATAAAAGGTTCAATACAAGAAGCTAGAGAATTTGGTCTTGATAATTTTATAGAAATCTACGCACTTTATATGCTTATACTTAGTTCAAAGTATGATATTTATTTATTTGAAAGGTCCATTTACAAGAAAATTATAATTATAATTTTAGCAGTCTCTATTGTGTTCTATTTTTCAAGAACTATGTTAGGAATGATTATTATATTAGGTTTTTCATTTTATGGATTTGCTAAGTTAACTTCTAAATCTATTAAAGTTATTGGTTCTCTTTTATTAATTCTATTTTTATTTTATGGTTATTTAGGCACTATAAAATTAGAGAGAAATTCTAAAGGAATAGAGGCTTTAATGTATAAAATTAAGATTGCACCTGGTGAAATTTTCAATTCAAAAATAGACAGAGAAAACGATAGAGAGTTGTGGGATCACTGGAGAGCTTATGAGGCAAAAAGAGCATTTGCATTAATGAATGAAAATCCATCATCCTATGTTATTGGAAATGGCTACGGATCATTGGTCAATTTAAAATTTAAAGCACCTCTGGGTGAAAATGGCATGAAATTTATATCTGTACTTCATAACGGATACGTTTTTATTTTGTATAAAACAGGATTAATAGGAATTCTTTTTTACTTGTTTTTTTTAATTAATCTTTATCTTAGGGTGTATTCTGTTAATCAGAATAAGCAAGTTATGTTTTTTAAGATTTTAATATCTACAATAGGTGTTTACTTTCTTCTTACATCAATAATTATTACGGGAATTTATATTCCAAAAGATGTCATACTATTTATTTTAGGTGGAGCGCTATCTTTTGAAAATACATTAAAATGAAAAATATTCTTTTCATACATCAATCTGCCGAACTTTATGGCTCTGACAAGACGCTTTTGTTATTGTTGAAGTATCTCGATAAAACCAAATATTCACCTCTTGTTGTTCTTCCATTTGATGGACCATTAAAAAAAGAGCTTGAAAAAGAAGATATTAAAGTTGTAATAGCTCCAGTTTTAAAATTGTATCGTAAAATGTTTACTCCTAAGAATCTTTCAAAGTTTTTTAGAGACATTAGAAAATCTGTTTCTATATTAGATAATCTCAACGAACAATACAATTTCGATTTAATTTATTCCAATACTTTAGCTGTTTTGTTGGGAATGATTTATGCTAAAAAAAGAAAAATAAAACACATATGGCATGTTCACGAAATTATTGTTCATCCAAAAGTTATTGCTTCGTCTTTCCCGAAATTGTTAAATAGATATGCTGATATTGTAATTTGTAATTCATTAGCAACTATGAAAAATTTAGTTGAAAGAAAAAGAGAATTAGAAAAAAAATCTATTGTAATTTATAACGGAATTGAAACAGAAAAACCTGAAGTGACAACTTGCTCAAGAGAAGATTTTGGATATAATGACCAAGACATTATAATTACTTTGGTAGGAAGAATAAGTAGATTAAAAGGACATAAATGGTTGTTAAGTACATATTTAAAACATTTTAACCAAAACACTAATGCCAAGTTGCTATTTGTAGGTTCTCCGGTTGAAGGACAAGAATATTATTTAACGGAAATAGAACAGTTTATTATTCAAAATAAATTAGAACATAGAGTAAAAATAATTTCTTTCACCAAAAACTTATCTAAAGTTTGGAAGTTAACAGATATTGCAATAATGCCTTCCTCAGAGGCAGAATCTTTCGGATTAGTTGCGGTTGAAGCTATGTTAGCAAAAAAACCTGTTATTGGATCTAATCATGGAGGTTTAACAGAAATAATTATAAATGATGAAACGGGTTTTTTGGTTGAACCAAACAATGTTGAAGCGCTTTCTGAGGCACTTTCTAAATTAATAGATAATTCTGAGTTGCGAAAAAGTTTTGGAGAAAAAGGATATCAAAGAGCCATCAAAGAGTTTTCTGTAGACAAATACGTTCAAAGTTTTGAAACTGTTTTTTCTGAAATGTTATAAAAACAAACCAAATCTATTTTTAAAAACATTACTAAATTTCCCTATTTTTGCCCACGAAAAGAAGTAATTAAATGAAAATAGCCATTTTAGGAACAAGAGGAATTCCAAATCATTACGGAGGTTTTGAACAATTTGCTGAATTTTTTTCGGTTTATCTTGTAGAAAAAGGGCATGAAGTATATTGCTATAACTCTCATAATCACAAATTTCAAGAAAAAACTTTTCACGGAGTAAATATTATTCATCAAAATGATCCCGAACACAAATTTGGAACGTTTGGGCAGTTTATTTATGACTACAATTGCATCATGGATTCTCGCAAAAGAGATTTTGATATTATCCTTCAATTAGGTTATACTAGTAATTCAATTTGGTTTTTTCTTCTTCCAAAAAAGCCAATCATTATCACAAATATGGATGGTTTAGAGTGGAAAAGAACTAAGTATTCTAAACCAGTTCAACAATTTTTAAAATTTGCCGAAAGACTTGCAGCGAATTCAAGTGATTATTTAGTCTCCGATTCTATTGGAATTGAAAAATTTTTGAAAGAAAAATACAAAAAAGAGTCAACCTATATTGCTTATGGAGCTTATCCGTTTGATTCACCTAATGAAGATTTTCTAAAAGAATACAATGTTGAAAAGCAAAATTTCAACATGATTATGGCGCGTTTTGAACCAGAAAACAATCTTGATATGGTTCTCGAAGGTGTTGCTCAATCCAACGATAAAACACCAATTTTAGTCATAGGAAAACACGAAACAAAATATGGTGAATATTTAAAAAATAAATTTAAAAGTCATGATAATATTAGATTTCTAGGAGGAATTTATAATCTGGAGCATTTAAATAACCTTCGTTATTTTTCAAAATTATATTTTCATGGTCATTCTGTTGGCGGAACCAATCCATCACTTTTAGAAGCTATGGCTTCGCAAGCATTAGTTATTGCACACCATAATGATTTCAATAAAGGGATTTTGAAAGAAAATGGAATCTATTTTTCTAATCCTTCTGAAGTAAAAAATATTTTAGAATCTGTCAAAAAAATTGATAACTTGCAGAAAGTTCAAAATAACTATCAAGCAATAATTAAAGATTTTAATTGGGAGAAAATAAATGGTCAATATTTACAACTTTTTGAAGAGTGTTATTCAAGACATAAAACAAGAAAGCAATAAGAATAGTTCTTTTATTTTCACCTTAGTATTACTTGTTACTATTCCATTTTCATTAGCTGTAAACAATATTGCATTAATACTATTAATTTTATCGGTTCTTATAAATTTCAATAAGACCAATTTTAATATAAATCTACTTTTTTTCTTTCCAATAGTATTGTTTTTATGGATGTCTGTATCCTATTTTTGGAGTATTGATAAACATGAAACCTTAAAAGCTATTCCAAAAGGAATTACTTTACTACTACTGCCATTGGTGTTCATGAAAGTACAAATTTCCAAAACAGAAAAAGAAAAACTTTTGAAATATTATAGCTTTTCAATGGTATTAATTGTAGTTTTTTTCCTTTTAAGAGCAATAATTAGATATTTAATAAGTCAAGACACACGGAGCTTTTTCTACCATGGAGAAAACGATGATGATTATGGATTAGTACCGAATCTATTAAATGCAATTCATGTTTCTGTTTTTGTCGCATTAGCTTTTTTTTATTTTTTCACAAAAGAAATTAAATCCAAAATTGATATAGCACTCTCATTGCTTCTCGCAGGATTTATTATTTTACTTTCTTCCAAAAATATAATTCTAGTTGTTGTTGTTTTAATTTTATTTTACTTTTTCTACTATTCAAAAGCAACTAACAAAATGAGACTAAGGAATCTTATAATTTTTGGAGGGATTATTGTGATTGGATTGTCTTTTGGCAAGATTAAACAACGTTTCCAAGAAGAGTTTAGAAATAATGCACCAAATAGTATAAGCCCAGATGTTTCAGCAACTTTTGAGAATGGTGTGCACAACGTTAGTATCTATGAAGCATGGAACAATAAAAAGTTTTCTCCTAATGATTATTTTCCAGGAACTGCTTTAAGAGTTTATCAAGCAAGAATGTTTTTGGAACTTTTAAAAGAAGAATCGATTTTCCTTAAAGGATTTGGTTTAAATGCTTCCGAAATTAAATTATTAGAAAAAGAAAAGAAATATAATCTATATCATGGGTATGGAAGATTTAACTTTCACAATCAATACATCCAGAATTTTGCCGAAATTGGCGTAGTTGGATTTCTACTTTTAGTCATTATGCTGTTTCAAACATTAAAAAAAGCAATAAATAACAAAGATTTTATGCATTTTTCTTTTGCAGTTCTAATGATAAGTTTATTTTTGACAGAATCTTTTCTTTGCAGGCAAAGAGGCGTTGTCTTTTTTACGTTATTATTTTGTATTTTCAATTCAATAAGCCCCAAAGAATCAATTAATATAGAAACAAAATTATGAAAAGAATATTAATAACAGGAGCGGCAGGTTTTTTAGGATCTCATCTTTGTGATCGTTTTATCAAAGAAGGATACTTTGTTATCGGAATGGATAACCTGATTACTGGAGATTTAAAAAACATTGAGCATTTATTTAAACTCGAAAATTTCGAATTTTACCATCACGATGTAACTAAATTCGTTCACGTTCCAGGAAAATTAGACTATATTCTTCATTTTGCGTCTCCTGCATCTCCAATTGATTACTTAAAAATTCCTATTCAAACCTTAAAAGTAGGTTCTTTAGGAACTCATAATCTTTTAGGATTGGCTAGAGTAAAAAAAGCTAGAATTCTTATTGCATCAACTTCAGAAATATATGGAGATCCATTAATTCACCCACAAACAGAAGAATATTATGGAAATGTAAATACCATTGGTCCAAGAGGTGTTTATGATGAGGCGAAACGTTTTCAGGAATCAATAACAATGGCTTACCATACTTTTCATGGTGTGGAAACAAGAATAGTTAGAATTTTTAATACCTACGGACCAAGAATGCGATTAAATGATGGACGTGTAATTCCAGCTTTTATCGGACAAGCTTTACGTGGTGAAGATTTAACTATTTTTGGTGACGGAAGTCAAACAAGATCTTTTTGCTATGTTACCGACCAAGTTGAAGGAATTTTCAGACTATTACATTCCGATTATATTTATCCTGTGAATATTGGTAATCCAGATGAAATCACAATTAAAGATTTTGCTGATGAGATTATTAAACTAACAGGAACTGAACAAAAAGTTGTTTATCATCCATTACCAATAAACGATCCTCTACAACGTCAACCAGACACTACTAAAGCTAGAGAAATTCTAGGTTGGGAAGCTAAAGTAAACAGAGAAGAAGGCATGAAATTAACATATGATTATTTCAAATCTTTATCATCAGAAGAATTACTAAAAGAAGAACACAAAGATTTTAAAGGTTACATCCATTAATATATGGTTGCACAGCAAACAGGTAGATATTCAAAATATATTAGACCAATAAGTATCACTATAGATATTTTGGTCATTACTTTATTAAGTTTATATTTCTTTAGGGAATTAAATCTTAATATGACTTATTATATTGTATATCAAACTATTGCGTGGATTTTTATTGCTTTTTTAGTAAAGTTTTATGAAGTATATAGGTTTACAACTCCAGTAGAAATTATAACAAAACTCTTCAAGCAGTTTAGTATATTTCTTCTAGTAATTATTGCTTTTTTTCCATTTGCAAAAACCGTTATTTTTAGTGGGAAAGCAATTGCTATAATGATAACTATTAGCTTTTTTTTAATTGCTGGAATTAAGTATTTCCTGTTTTATTATTTAAAAAAGTATAGAATTGCAACTAAAAATAATTTTAGAAATGCAATCATAATCGGTTTTACACCAGAAGCGATTCGTCTTAAAGATGTTTTTGACAGTAGACAAGATTATGGTTACAGATTTCAGGGTTATTTTTCAGATAAAAAACAAAATCCTGAAGTAATAGGTAAAATAGAAGACATTAAAAACTTCGTGATTGAACATAAAACAGATGAAATATATTGTTCTTTGAATGAAATTTCAAACGAAAAACTTAAAGATTTAGTCGAGTTTTCGGACGAAAATAATAAGACAATTAAGTTTATTCCCGATACGAAAGAGATATTTTCTAAGAATCTAAAAATAGATTACTACGAATTATTTCCTGTATTATCACTTCAAAAAACACAACTTCACAATCCAACGATTAAAGGAATCAAAAGAGGATTTGATATTGTCTTCTCACTATTAGTAATTATTTTTATTCTTTCATGGTTAATGCCATTAATAGCTTTTTTAATCAAATTAGAATCTAAAGGTCCAATTTTCTTCAAACAAGGTCGCCCAGGATTGGATGAAAATGAATTTTTTTGTTACAAATTTCGATCAATGCAGGTAAATGAAACCACCGAAAAAGAGGCTTCTAAAAATGATCCAAGAGTTACCAAAATGGGTAAGTTTATGCGTAAAACCAGTATTGATGAATTGCCACAATTTTTCAACGTGCTATTAGGTGACATGTCAGTTGTTGGACCAAGACCACACTTATGGTCGCAAAATAAATCTTATGCAAGTAAGGTAAAAAAGTATATGGTTCGTCACTATGTAAAACCAGGTATAACAGGACTTGCTCAAGTAAAAGGATATCGTGGTGAAATTGAAACCGATGAAGACATGATTAATCGAATTAAATTTGACGTTTTCTACATCGAAAATTGGTCAATTGTAATGGATCTAAAAATCATCATTCAAACGGTCATAAATATTTTCAAAGGAGAAGATAAAGCTTACTAAAAAACATCCTTTTTAATTAGAGTATTCATCTGAAAATCTAAATTAAAATTGGTTTGGGATGTAATAAAAATTCTTTTTTTCATTTCAAAAAACTCTGATTTACTCATTTTAGAAATCGATTGTATCTGATGATTTAGTTCAGAATAATTTTCAACTGGAGCAATCCAACCCATATTGTTTTCTTCAACAATAGTTTCGCCTTCGCCACCTCCAAAGTATAAAATCGGAAATCCAAGTGCACCATACTCGAAAATCTTAGAAGGAACAGAACCATAAATTCGAACTTTTAATGGAACAATAGCAATGTCAAATGTTTTAAGTTTTTCATGTAATTCGTTGCGTTCCATCATACCATGGAAAAAAATGTGTTTTCCTTTTTCAGAGGATAGTAAAGCTTCAATTTGACTTTTTTCAGCACCATCACCAAATAGGTGTAGTTCAATATTTAAGCCGTTTAAGTTGATTTTTTCACACATTTCTAAAACACCTTGCGCAATTCCTAAAAGACCGGCATAAAATATTTTTATAGGTTGATTTTTTTCAAACGTTAAATCAAATTCTTCAACTTTATGATCTGGGAAATTCCTGTATAAATAACATTTTTTTTCAGGAAACAATGATTTTACGTGAGTGATAATTTCGTTAGATTGACCAATTATTAAAGTTGCTTTTTTATAAATAAATCGTTCTAAAAACAAAGAGAATTTATGTGAAAAAGAGCCTTCTTTCAGCGCTTTCAATTCAATTGCTGCCAATGGCCAAAGATCTGAAATGTTGAGAATTATCTTTTTATTTTTCAACGACAATACAAAAACAGAGATAAAAGAAAGTAATAAAGGCGGAGATTGAACCACCACTTTTTTAGGAGTCTTTTTAAATAGTAAATAGAAAAACAAACTCAACGAAAAAGACAAAACAGAAATTATTCGAACAACCAAATTTTTGCTAACACTCGGATAAATCCAAAGACGTTTTACAGCAATATTATCTCGATTTTCTGTAACTGAAAACTTTCCTTTATATTGAGGAAACAATTCTCCTTTTGGATAATTTCCAAGCGGACAAATTACAGAAACTTTATAATTATTTTGATGCAACTTCAAAGCCAACTGTTCAATTCTATTGGCAGCAGCACCTTTTTCAGGCGGATAATAATTAGATATAATTAGAATTTCTTCCATTATTTTGAAAGCAAAATATCAATAATTCTCTCTGATGCTTTTCCGTCCCAAAGCTCAGGAATTCCTCTTTTAGACAAACCATTTTCTAGAAATTTCGTAAATTCTAAAGTCAAAT